>JANYDX010000040.1 GCA_025363395.1 Verrucomicrobiota bacterium | reverse complement strand
CCGGCGACCAATCTGCTGCTCGCAGTAATGGCCGCGCTGTTGATTCGCGTGGGCTACGAGTGGCAGTTTTTTCGCGCGCCTTTTTCCATTGCGGCCTCGCATCTGGCCGTCGCCGTCAACGATGGCCCGGCGGAAGTCCTCGCGCCCTTTCTGAGCATCATGCTTTCGCTGAACCTGCTGTTGTGTCTTTTCAATCTCGTGCCGCTGCCGCCGCTCGATGGCAGCAGTGCGCCCTTGCTCCTGCTGTCACCAGCCGCGGCCGAAAAATATTCTGAAGCCCTGCGCAGTCCTTGGCTGCGTTTCGCCGGCATTTTTCTCGCCTCGAAATTAGTGTCACCCATTCTCCCTCCATTGCTGCGGTGGGCCGCCAGCGTGCTCTACCCTTCAATGCACTATTAACCCAGTCATGAAAATCACCCGACCCCTGCTGCTGCTCGTTGCCCTGTTCGCCCTCAACTCGCTTCGCGCGGACAATCCCCCACCCGCGCCCGCGCCCAAGCCTGACGCTGCCGCCGCCCTCGCGGCCGCGCAGCAGGCGGCAAAAAAGATCGCTGATTCCCTGCACTATCAAAAGGGGACCGTGGTGATACAGGAAGGCCTGGCAAAGGTCGCCATGCCGGAATATTACCGCTACCTCAATGCGGCTGACAGCGAAACGCTCCTGACACAACTGTGGGGCAACCCCAAGGGCACCGGGACAATCGGCATGATCGTGCCGGCTGAATTCGATCCGCTGATCGGTGACAGCTGGGCCGTTATTCTGAGCTTCGCCGAGGATGGCTATGTGAAGGATGACGACGCAGCTAAAATCAATTACACCGACATGCTGAAAAAGATGAAGGAAGACGTGAGCGAGGGCAACAAGGTGCGCACCAAGGAAGGTTATGCGCCCATCGAGTTGGTCGGCTGGGCGTCACCGCCCCGCTACGATGCCGCCAACCATAAACTTTACTGGGCGAAGGAACTCAAATTCGGCAACGAGGCCGACCACACCCTCAACTACAATATCCGCATGCTGGGTCGGCGCGGAGTACTCGTGTTGAATGCGGTGGCTCCGATCAGCCAGCTAAAGCAGGTCGAGGGGGCCACGCCGGCCTTGCTCGCCATGGTGGATTTCCAAGAGGGCCACCGCTACACCGATTTCAAAAACGACACCGACAAGGTCGCCACCTACGGTCTGGCCGCGTTGGTCGCGGGCGGCGTCGCCGCCAAGGCGGGGTTTTTTAAACTGCTCTGGGTCGGCATCCTCGCCTTCAAAAAAATCATCCTGCTCGCCCTGATCGCCCTCGGCAGTTCCTTCAAAAAAGGCTGGGACTGGATTCGTGGACGCCAGCCTGGCGACGCCACGACCCAAGCCGGGCCGCCCGCCGCCAGTTAAACCGGCTTCCCTGAAATCAGTGAAATTAAATAAAGGGTGGCTGCCGATTTCCTATCGGCGGACGGTTCGTCGCGCAATCGATGCCCCGCATCCGCTTCAGTTGTTTCACGACGCAAAGTTGCGTTCGCACCCATGGCCTGCGCGAAACACGGCGACTGGGATGGTTATGACTCCATTACAATTCGAACCGACGCCAAGGGGATCGAATAAGCGTGTCTGACGCGGAGAGTAAACATATCCCGCCCCGGCCTTTGCGTTCCCCAGAGCAATATTGGCTTCCGATAGTGGGTTCGGTTCCGATATACAGGTGAAAGCTGCCTCACGAATTCGGTCAACTCCCTCACAAAAATGTCCCGTGAAAAAAGCTTGGTGAGATTTCTCCGGCGAGCAGGCGCTTGGGCATTCCAACTGCTGGCCGCGGTCTGGCTGGCCAGTGGCGGACTTTGGGCGCAGAGCCCGGTCGCGGCGACTACCGCCGCCACTGATGGCACCCAGATAAAAAGCATCCAGCAATTTTGGAATCTGACTCCGGAGCAAAAATCCCAGCCGCAGGATTTTGCCGTCGATTGCACGGTGACCTATTTTGATCCGATCTGGCGGATTCTCTTCGTGCAGGACGAACTGGGCACCGGCGCCTACGTGCCCTACGGCAACAACGCCTATGCTTTCCAAGCCGGCGAGGCCATCACGGCCCGCGGTCGTTTTATTCCGCCGATTGCCGATTTTTCATTCGAGCACGCGGTCATCGCACCCCGGCAGGGGCTCCCTCCCCAAGTGCTCCCCGCCACTGGGGAAATCAACACCCACACGCGCTTCGTCCCCAAACTTGTCTCAGTGGAGGGCTAAGTGGAGAGCGAACGCCGCGGAGCGGACGGAGCGCATTTTCAGCTGGTTCTCTCAGTCAATGGCGAGACGGTGTTCGCCTGGGTGCTCATGAACCCCGAGGTGCCCACGCCTGATCTGACCGATCGCAAAGTTCGCCTGGAGGGGGTTTACAGTCCCAAGGTCAGTCCCGATGGCCAGCTGGCGTCGCTTGAAATAATGGTGCCGTCGCTCGCCCAAGTAACCTTGCTGGGCACGCTGGCCGACGATCCGGGCTTTGTGCTCCCTGTGAGCCAGATCAACTCTCTCCTACGATTGCCCGGAGACCGGCTCGTGCAGGTGGCCGGATCGTTCATCGCCCGTGAGCCAGGTCGCTACATCCGGATCCGCGATGGCAACGGACAGATTGATCTGATGACGGGTCAAATGCGACCTATCGCACCCAATGATTGGATCGAAGCCGTCGGGTATCCCATGACCAGCGGCCCCAACTGGCAGCTAAACCGCGCCCTCTTCCGCATCCGGCCACCCGCGGTTACAGCCATCGTGCACCCCGAGCAAACCCCCGGCACCATCGGACTGGCCGCGGACGTGCTGAAGCTGTCCGCCGAGGAGGCGGCGCAAGGTCGGCCGGTCTGGCTCACGGGCGTGGTCACCTGGTCGCATCTCGCGTCGCCGTTTTTTTTCATCCACGATTCCAGCGGCGGAGTCTGCATCATGCGGGGCAATTCCGATTCACTGATTCGTTCACCGGGACGCAATGTCGAGGTGCGCGGCATCACCGCCATGGGGCCGTTCGCACCTGTCGTCATGTCTTCAAAGTTCGAACGTGTCAGTGACGCGATTATACCAGTGGCGAGACAAGTCTCGGTGGAGCAGGCGCTGACCGGAATCGAAGAAGCCCAATGGATCGAAATGCGCGGCTACTTGCGGCGGACTTACCGTGAGGCCGGCTGGAACTACCTCGAACTGGCGACCGCGACCAGCGACTTCATTGCGATTTTGCCCGTCACCGAAGATGTTTCCACCATGGTCGGTTCAGTAATCCGGCTGCATGGCGTGTGCACTGCCGACGGCGACGCTCAGCGCAAACTTACCGGCATCAAGCTGTGGGTGCCGGGGATCAACTACGTGCAGATCGAGGAGCCGGCCCCGACAGATCCCTATTCGGTCCCCTTCCGTTCCCTGACCAGTCTCGGACAATTCGAAACCGTCCAGGCTTTCAACCGCCGGGTCCGGGTCGCCGGCGTGGTCCTCCATCATTCCCCCGGTCATTCGATCCGGCTGGTGGAGGACGGCCACAGCCTGCTGGTGTTGTCGCGCGAACCTGGCCGGCTGCAACCCGGAGACCGGATCGAGGCGGTGGGTTTTCTTGGTCGCCAAGGTGGCCGGATCATACTCCGCGAAGCCGTTTACCGGCAGAACGGCCCCGGACGGCAGCCGGTCCCAAATGCATTCGATCCCGAAGAGCAGCCGGCCGCTGCACAGGACGGCCAGCTCGTTTCCATTAACGGCGTGCTGATCGTCAGCTCGCAGGTGGGCGGCCTGGTCCAGCTCACGGTACAGACCCCTCGCGCGATTTTTGAAGCGTCCCTCGAACCCGCCCGAAGAATTTTGCCCAGCTGGCCCCGGGCAGCCGGGTGTCTCTGACCGGCGTCTACGAGGTGGGCTACGATGAATGAACACGGCCGGCCCGAAAATTTCGCCTTGTCGCTGCGTTCACCCGCGGACGTGACGGTGCTGGAATCGCCCTCGTGGTGGACCCGCACCCGCATCCTCGCCTTCACTGGCATCCTCGCGCTCGGCGCCGTGTTGTTCCTCGGATGGATCACCGTGCTGCGCCGGCAGGTACAGCAACAGACCGGCCTGATCCGCGCACAGGTGGAACGCGAGATCCGTCTCCAGGCGGAACTCGCCCGGGCCGGCAAACTCGAGTCGCTCGGCCTGCTCGCGGGAGGCATTGCGCACGACTTCAACAATCTTCTCACCGTCCTGATGGGCAACATCTCCCTCATCCGCTTCGACGGAGGACTCGGGGAGGAGTCCGCAAGATCCCTGGACCAAGCTGAGAAGGCACCGTGCGTGCGCGCGATCTCACGCAGCAGCTGCTCACCTTTACGAAGGGTGGCGCGTCGCTCCGGGCCGCTGTTTCCTTGCCCGAGGTTATCCGCGAAGTGGCGGAGTTTGCCCTGCGCGGATCCACCGTCCGCTGTCAGTTCGACCTCGCCCCCGGACTGTGGGCCGCGAGCGTGGACAAGGGACAAATCGGCCAGGTGGTGCAGAACATCGTTATCAACGCCCAGCAAGCGATGCCCGAAGGCGGCGTAGTGGAGATCGCGCTTTCCAATCAGCAAGTCGGGACGGAACTCGGGGTCGTCCTAGCACCTGGCCGCTATGTGCGCCTCGATATTGGCGACCATGGCCCGGGCATCGCCGCCGCTGATCTCAGCCGGATTTTCGATCCCTACTTCACCACCAAGAAACACGGCAGCGGCCTTGGCCTCGCCACGGTGCATTCCATCGTCAAGAAGCACTCCGGGCACATCACCGCTGAATCCCCACCCGGCCAAGGCACCACTTTCCGCATCTGGCTGCCCGCCGCCGAGCCCGCCGCCCTGTTGAAACCCGATGCCCCGACGCCGGTCAAAGCCCGGGTGACTGCTCCCGCTGGCCAGGCGCGCGTGCTGTTCATGGATGATGAGGAATTCATCCGCAATCTCGCCTGCTCCATTCTCCGGCGTTATGGTTATCAAGTGAAGGCCGTCGAGGATGGCGCCGCCGCGTTGAGCGAATACACCCGCGCCCGGCAGGCCGGCGAACCTTACGACGTTGTCATCCTCGATCTCACCATCCCGGGCGGCATGGGCGGCCGGCAGACAATCGAGGAACTCATCAAACTCGATCCCGCCGTCAAGGCCATCGTCTCCAGCGGCTATTCCAACGACCTTGTTCTCTCCAACTATCAGGCCCACGGCTTCCGCGGCATGGTCTCCAAACCCTACGACGTCGCCGATTTCGCGCACGCCGTCGAGCGCGTGCTCAAGGGCGAACGCACCTGACGCCGGCCTGCACACAGTTATTCCGGATGCCAAACCATCAGGATTTCCTGACCGGCTCCGCCGGCGGATCGAAATCGATGGGCACATCCGCGTGAGTCTCCACCGGATGGCCGTTTTTAACCTGGGGCAGAAACCGCCACATCCTCACCGCTGCGAGAGCCGCCTCACCAAAGGCAGGATCGGACGCACTCTTCAACGCCGGTCCCAGGACTCGACCATTGGCGCCGATCCGGAGTGAAACCACGGCCTTTCCGCTGACCTTCGCCTTCAACAAGGCCGCCGGATATTCGGGCTGGGGTCCGATAAAAAGTTTGGGAGGCGCATCCTGAACCGACGCGACGCGCTTTTCAGTCATGTGGTCCAACACCGACTCGCGATACATGGGATCGATGTTGGAATGCAGCACCTCCGCTCCTTGGGAAAAGAGATGCATCTGGTAATTACCGGGTCCCAGCCCCGACGTCAGCAGCACCTGTAGTGAAATGAATTTGGGCTCGCGCGGCTTGAGTTGGCCCACCTCATGGAGAAAAAGCACCTTGCCCCCGGTATCGGTGTCGAGCTCCAGCACGATGAAAACATCTTCCAGTCGGTAGGGCGTCTCCAACCTGGCCTGCAATTGAAATTCGTGATTCACCGACGCACCGTCCATATCCGCGTAGGCGGTTTTCACCTCAAGATCTCTTACGGAAATAAAAACCGGCAAAAATTCCTCGACCTTGTGCAGGGAAAACCGCCGCCCTTCCGCGACGACTCGCTTGCCCTCAAACTCGACCAAGGGCCGGGTGCCCTCGGCCCGGATCACCGGCAGAAATTTTCCATTATATTCTGTGAGTAACAAATTCTGGGCCGCCAGCGGAGCCGCCGAAATCGTCAATAAGGCCAGCGCCAGCCATGCAACACGAACAACCGGGGTCAGGTTCATTGACGGAGAGTGGCGAACCGTCCGTGCAGTTCAAGCGTCAGTCGCGTCAATTACAGCAGGGCGAAGCCGTGATACGTGCAAAGCGCCCGGATGAACGACGTTCACCAGATTACTTCGCGCCGAAATCCCAGCCAGCCACGATCGGGTACAGCACGCTCCGCCAGACCGAGTAGCCGGCGGGATTGAGGTGCAGACGGTCCGGCACAAAATCCTCGGGCTTCGACGAGCCATCCGGGAGCGCGAGCGGCGTGAACGTATCGCAGAGTGTGACGAGCGGATCGGACGCGGCGAGCTGCACCACGAGCGCGTTCAATTCACGGATTCTTTCCGGGTAAGTGTCGTCGCCTTTGCGTGGCATCACCAGACACCAGGCGATCGGAATCTTCGGATAGGCGACCCGCACCCGCTGATGCAACACCCGCAGGTTCCCGGCAATGTCAGCCGGCGGCGTGTGCTCGCCGAGATCATTGGTGCCGATCATCACCACCATGGCCCGAGGGTGAAGATCAAGCACGTCTTCCTGCAACCGGTACAAAAGATTGGGCGTCGTATCGCCGCCAATCCCCCGATTGACCACCTTGAGGGACAACCCGGCGAAATCCTGCTCGAGCGTGTGCCAGCCTTCGGTAATGGAGTCGCCGACAAAGACGATGCCAGCTTGATCCTGCGCCCGGCGCTGGGCAAAGAGAGTCCGCCGCTCCACATTCCTGCCCCGGAAGCCCGACCAGGACGAGGTCCGGCCCTGCGCCTGAAAAACGCCGTCCGCCGGCCAAAACGGATCTCCCCTCGCTGCGGGAATTGCAACCGGTACGGACACCGGCTTGGGCGCGGTCTGACAGCCGGCGAACAGGAGACTGAGCAATGCGATTGAAATGAATTTTTTCATGACGGAAAATTCCAGGACACAAGACAGAGGTTGAAGGTTGGAAAATAAATGCACCGGGAGCAAGCCTGCCCGCCTACGGTGAGCCCCGGGAAATTTGCCCAGCCCCTCGCGGCATTCCGGGTCGACCGCGCTCCATGATTTGTTTGGAGCAACGGCGCCCTCGTCGCGGTCTTTTCCTCCTCCACCCCCACAACGCCACCCGGCATTTTAAGTATTCTATTAGTTTACTTTACAACATTTCCAACCGAACCGTAGTCCCGGCGCGGTGCTTCACCACCTAAACTGTAGGATGGTGCCCGCACCCGTCCAGGTGCGGGGTGAGGGGGTGCTCCGCCGGCATCCGAGCGCGCACCGGTTGCATTTCGGCTACAGCTTTGCTGAAAACGCAGTAAGCCCGCAGCACGCCCTGCTCCCAAAACAACTCCTGGATCAGACCAGCGTGGCGGAAAGCCGCGGGACCGAAGTTTCCTCCGACGCGATCTCAGCGCCGAGCTCCGCGATCCGGTTGGACAGTTCGATGGCCACGTCCGCCCCGTCGAGGCGTCCACGACTTTCCAGCATAAACGCGCGGTCAACGAGCTCCGTGCGCAACGCCGCGAGCTTTTCCAGCAGAATACTTGGATCAACCTGGCTCACAACGGATGAGTCATTTTTTTGTCGCGGCCTCGGCCAGTGACTTCAAATTCGCCAGCCCTTCCTCGAACTGCCCCCCGATCATTTTGTCCATGTTCATGACCAGGCCGACGGCTTTCGTGATCAGGATTTTTTTGCCGGACATGGTCCACGTGACGATCGTCTGGTCGCCTTCGCGCTTGAAGGTGAATTCGGCGGTATTGGTGGCGGCAAAAGGCTTCAGGAAGTCCAGTCGCATGCGGACCAGCTCATCCGGACGGCTCTCGGTGATCGTCATGCTCCCGGCGCCGACATTGTTGTTTCCTTCCCAAGCCATGGCAGCGCCGGGGCCGGCGATCGGTCCGGTGTAGGTCTGCTTCATCATCGGATCGAGTTTAACGTAGGGGGACATCTCCTGCCACTTGTGAAGATCATTCACGTAGGCAAACGCGACGGCTGGGGGAGCGGAAATGGCAATGCTCCGCTCGATCCGCAAATCGGAAGGCTGGAGTGCGGCCACGATGAAAAGCACTGCGATGAGGGCCGCGATGACAAAGAGAACTTTAATGATCATGAATTTAGCGGGGTTATTTTCCTTTGGAAATTCAACCACTTTCCTTCTCAAGCCGGTGTCACCCGGGCCGCGAGCATCGAGCGGTAGGCCGGTCGATACGACCAGGCCAGGTAGAGTTCCAAAGCCAGGAA
>JANYDX010000036.1 GCA_025363395.1 Verrucomicrobiota bacterium | reverse complement strand
CGACCTGCGGGAGAAACATTTTGCCGGCGCCGAAGAGATCGCCGACGACGCGCATCCCGTCCATCAACGGACCTTCGATAATCATGAGCGGCTTGCCGTATTTCTTGCGGGCTTCCTCGGTATCGGTGTCGATAAACGCATCAATGCCTTTCACCAAGGCGTGAGAGAGGCGTTCTTCGATCGTGCCCGAGCGCCAGGCGTCCTTGGCTTCAACCGTGGCAGCGACATTGGGTGCGCCGCCTTCCTTCTCAGCGAGTTCCTTTGCCTTGATTTCGTCGCCGAGGGTGACGAGACGTTCGGTGGCGTCGGGACGGCGGTTGAGGAGGACGTCCTCGACGTGTTCAAGGAGGACTTTGTCGACCTCTTCGTAAACCTCAAGCATCGACGGGTTGACGATGCCCATGTCCATGCCGGCCTTGATGGCGTGGTAGAGGAACGCGGAGTGCATGGCTTCGCGCACGGTATTATTGCCGCGAAAGCTGAAGGAAATGTTTGAGACGCCGCCGCTGACCTTTGCGTGCGGCAGGTTGGCTTTGATCCAGCGGGTGGCCTCGATGAAATCGACGGCGTAGTTGTTGTGCTCTTCGATGCCGGTGCCGACGGTGAGGATGTTGGGATCGAAAATTATGTCTTCGGGCGGAAAGCCGACGGTGTCCACGAGGAGGCGGTAGGCGCGCGTGCAGATGCGGATTTTTTCGGAGTAGGAAGCGGCCTGGCCATTTTCATCGAAGGCCATGACGACAACGGCGGCGCCGTAGCGCATGATGGTGCGCGCCTGATCGAGGAATTTGGTTTCGCCCTCCTTGAGCGAAATGGAATTCACGATGCCCTTGCCCTGAAGAACTTTCAGGCCGGTCTCGATCACCTCCCACTTGGAGGAGTCGACCATGAACGGGACTTTGGCGACCTCGGGTTCGCTCGCGAGCAGGTGGAGAAAGCGGTCCATCGCTGCGACGCCGTCGATCAGGCCCTCGTCCATGCAGATATCGATGACGTTGGCGCCGTTGTCGACCTGTTGGCGGGCGACTGCGACGGCCTCCTCGTATTTTCCGGCCTTGATGAGCTTGGCGAATTTCGGGGAGCCGGCGACGTTGGTGCGTTCGCCAATCATGAGGTACGTGCCGAGCTGCTGCGTGAAAGGTAACGAACCTGATAGTCGTAGCGGTTTTGGCTCTGGGGTCGGCGAGTTGGTCGTTGGTCCTTGGTCCTTGGTCCCTGGCACTTGAGTTCCAGCTGACGCTAGGTCGGGCCGCAGGATCGTGAGGGACCGTGCTGGCTTGGGCGCGAGGGCTTGCGCGATGGCGGCGATGTGATCGGGCGTGTTGCCGCAGCAGCCGCCGGCGAGGTTGAGCAGGCCGCTGGTGGCGAATTCGCCCAGGAAGCGGCCCATGTCAGCTGGGAGCAGATCGAAGCCCGTTGGCGAAAGCGGATTGGGCAGCCCGGCGTTCGGATAGCAGGAAATGAACGTGTCGGACTTGCCGCTCAGCTCGGCGAGGAACGGACGCATGAGGTCGGGGCCGAGAGCGCAATTGAGCCCGACGGAGAGCGGCTTGACGTGGCGGACGGCATTCCAGAAAGCCTCGACCGTTTGCGCGGAGATCATGGTCTCACCACCGCGGCCGACGGCGGCGGAGATCATGAGTGGCAGCTTCAGCTTGTCCTCGGCGAAAACCTCTTGGATGGCGACGAGGGCGGCCTTGGCGTTGAGGGAGTCGAAAATGGTTTCAACGAGAAGGAGATCCACGCCGCCGGCGATGAGCGCGCGCACCTGGCGGCGGTAGTCGGCTTTGACTTGATCGAAAGTGATGACGCGGAAACCGGCGTCGTCGGCGTCGGGTGAGATCGAGAGGGAGACGGTCAGCGGCCCGATGGCGCCCGCGACGTAGCGGCGGCGGCCGGTGGCGTTGGCGATGCGGTCGGCCCATTCGCGGCACTGGCGGGCGGACGTGTAGTTGATGTCGCGCGCCAGCTCGGTGAGGAACGGGTTTTCGATGACGGTCTGGTAGAACGCCGGATCTTTGCGACCGCCAGTTTCGCGCGGGTCCTCGACGAAGAATTCACTCTGTCCGATGCTGGTGGCGGAAAAAGTATTGGTCTCGATGATGTCTGCACCGGCTTCCAGAAAACGGCGGTGGATGTCGCCGATTTCGTTGGGACGGGTGAGCGAGTAAATGTCGCCGTTGTTCTGCAGATCCTTGGGGGCGTCCTTGAAGCGTTCGCCGCGCGCGTCTCTTTCCGTAAGATTGTATGTGCGGATGGTGGTGCCCATGGCGCCATCGATAATGGCAATGCGCTCAGTTAAGGTGCGGCGGAGGGCGATTTCGGCTTCGGATGGGAACGCGGTGGACATAGGTTACTTACGTATCTTAATATCTGAATTCGATGATATGAAAAGGCAAGCCGGGCGTTCGATTAAATGAAGCGTGATTGGGTTTATGACGTAAGCCGATAGATGAATTGAGCTTGCATAAGCGTAATCGGGGAAAGATGTGTACGGCTGTCTGACGTTCTTTATCACCAAACTCTGAAGAAACAGGGAAGGCCGTGAAATCCGGCCACAGTTGCGCTGCGGTAACGCATGACAGACCCATACCGACGAACAGACGTCGGGCAAAGCCAATCGGGCAACCGGTGAAGGCGAGGGGCGAGGACAAACGCGACGCGTAAATTCCAAAATTCCAAGCGGCCAAATTTCAAAAAAGGAGCGACCCACGGGTGCGGACCAGTTTGAAATTTGCTCATTGGCTTTTGCGATTTGCGCGTGGCGCCAAAATGCGGAGTCCGAACATCTGCCTTCAGAGACTCACCACGCCGGCGCGTAGTGCGCGCGCGGGCGTTTCACCTTCATCGCACAGTGAAGGGTGGGAGTGGATGCGCGCGGCCCTGCCGCGCGGTCTGCTCTTGCCACAGCATTAGCAGACCATGAAAGCAACCATCCCGGCGTCGCTCCGACGCCTTCTTCTCCTTGCCGGCTTCGTGCCGGCCCTCACCGCGTTCGCGCAGACCGCCGACACGCAACATCTGCCCGATTACGTTTTTTCGGCGACGCGCACACCCGCGGCGCTGACGACCACCGGCAGCTATGTCGATACCATCAGTGCGGCCGAACTCGCCCGCATGCAATTGACCAGCCTGCAATCCGCGCTTGGCGGAATTCCCGGGGCACCCGCATTTTCCTCCGGCGCGCGCGGTTCGATCACGTCGCTCTTTTTGCGCGGTTCGAATTCCAACCAGACTTTGTTTCTCGCGGACGGCATCCGGTTGAATGATCCGAATACGGACTATCAGGTATTTCTTGGAGGAGCGTGCGTGGGTGGTTGCGACAGTATCGAGGTCGCTCACGGGCCGCAGAGCACGCTCTACGGCGGCGAAGCGATGGGCGGAGTGGTCTCGCTGAATGCACAGCGTGGTCAGGGCGCCGGCTCGGGCTCGGTCTCGGTTGAAGCGGGTTCGTTCGGTACCGTGCAAGGCGCTCTCAGTGCTCAGGGCTTAGACGGAAAGTCGGCCTATAATTTCTCGGCGGCGGGCGGCACCACGCAAAACGACCGGCCGAATAATGATTTCAACAGCGCGACCTACACGTTGCGGCTGGACCACAAGCTGAACGACAAAGTGGCGATTGGCGGAACTTACCGCGGTTTTTTTGGCAAGTACGGTTCACCCGGTGCGGCGGTCGGCTATGGCGCCAGTGATCCTGACAACACCGAGAAGGAGAATAACCAGCTCGCGACGGTGTTTGCGAACTTCACTCCGGTTGCGACTTTCTTAAGCAAGGTGGTGTTGGGCGGTCAGGATCGCCGCTATGAATCGATCAGCCCCGGGCCTTTCGGCACTTCCAGAACGCTCGTGAAAAATCGGCGCGCGGTACTCGACTGGCAGAATACGCTGCAATTTGCCGAGCAGCACCGCGTGACCGCCGGCGTGACCGCCGAGAAAAATCACACCATCAACACCGGCTTTGGGAAAATCGACAAACCGCAGCAGCTCCTCGCCGTTTTTGCGCAGGATGAATGGACGCCGGTGGATCACGTCTATGTAACGGCCGGTTTGCGCAGCGATGACTTTGATACATTCGGCCGCGCTACGACCGGCCGCGTGACCGCTGCGTGGCTGTCGGCGGCCTCGCGCTGGAAAATCCGGGGCAGTTACGGCACGGCGTTTCGCGCCCCGAGCTTTTTGGATCTGTACGGCAAGGAAAGCTACTACGTCGGCAATCCGAGTCTGCGCCCCGAGAAGGCCAAGGGTTGGGACGCTGGCGTGGACTATTTCCTGCCCGGAAATCGCGGTACGCTGAGCGCGACCTGGTTTGATACGCGCTTCCGCAATCTGATCGTGTACGACTTTGGTGTGTTTCCCGGCACGACGGCGAACGTGGAAAGTGCCCGGACCCGGGGGCTCGAACTCGCCGGCAAGTTCACGCTGCCCGGCGCGATTGAAGTGCGGGCGGCCTATACTTACCTCGAAGCCAGCAATCTAACCCAAGGCATTCGTCTGCTGCGCCGGCCGCGCAACAGCGGCTCGATCGATGTCTGGCACGATCTGGGCAATGCTTTCAGTCTCGGCCTCGGTCTGGCCGTAGTGGCTGATCGCAAGGACGTGAACGCCGCAACCTTTGCGACCGTCGAGGGCGAGGACTACAGCGTCGTCCGCATTTATGGGGCCTGGAAAGCTACTTCGCGGGTAACTGTGAAGGCGCGAATCGAGAATCTGCTCAATGAAAAATATGAGCAAGTGAACGGTTATCCGCAGCCCGGCGTCGGAGCGTTTGCCGGAGTGGAATATAAATTCTAACTGATCGGCCGGGCGGGCGTATCCACGCCCGCCCCGGATTCGAATCGCCCGCTGCGCTCACGGTTCAATTCTATCAGGCATGCGATAATTTCTTCATCAGCGAGGTCGCCGGGCCAGCCGTAAGCCGTGGCCACAGCTGCATTCAGTTGATCCTGCTCACCGCTCCGCGCCGTGCGGGCAATGGCATGGCGTTGTTCTTCCTGAGCGCGGGACAATGAGCTGAGCAGCGTGGCCGGCGGCCAGGGAAACGGGAAGGCGGTAACAATATCCAGCGGGGATAAACGCGGGGAATATTTTCGCCACCACCGGTCAAAGAAACGCGATTGCAGCAGACCGTGCGTGAAATCGTCGTCGCGAGCGACGGCCAGCAAACTCGCATCGGGCAGCACCTGGCTGTCGATCCAGTCCCACGCCGGATTTTTCGCGGCGAGTGGGGTGGCCAGGTAACGCTCGAGTCGGGCCAGCGCCGTGCGCAGGGCGGGCTGGGCATGTGGATTGAGCCACCACGTCTTCCCGGGATTTTTTTGCGAGGAATGCAGCTTGGCGAATGGTTTCAGGTAGAGCGCCGCCTCCTGCTCGGTGAAATGAAGTGCGAAATCAACGTGAGTGTGCTGGTTGATGCGGCCGGCTGCGAAGCCGAGGAAACGGCGGAGCGCATCAGCGTTCGGCCGGCCGGTGGGGTTGGTTGATTCAGAGAATGCTCGGGCGTCACGAGCGGTGAGCTGCGCCGCTTTCCAGCGCTCCTCGCCGAGGAAGGCGAGGCCGGCATTCTCCGGTAGTGGGATGGGCGGAGGAAGCGGCAAGGGATCAGTCGTTGAAATCCACCCGGGGATTGGTTTTCAAAAATTCGGCAATCGTGGAGGCGAAGGTTTCGCCGAATTCCGCGCGCTTCTTTTCGCCGACGCCGGTGATGCCGTCGAGATCCTTGATCCTGACCGGATAGCTCCGCGCCATTTGGCGGAGGGTGGTGTCGCCAAAAATAATGTACGCCGGCACGCTGCGTTCGTCGGCGAGGCGTTTGCGCAGTTCGCGCAGACGCGTGAAGAGAATTTCGTCGCACTCGACATCGCCCTCACGGCGCGGGGCACGTTTCGCTTTTGGCAGGGAGAGCGGTTTGGTGAGTGTGATCGGTTTGCGGGCAGTGAGGACGGCGAGACCTGCAGCGGTCAATTCCAGCACAGGGAATTCACCCTCGGCTTGGGCGACGAAGCCGAGCCGCATCAGTTCGCGCCCGACGGCGGCCCAGGCGGGGCGGGCGAGTTCTCGGCCGATGCCGTAGGTGGTCAGACGCTGGTGGTCCCAGCGGGCGATTTTTTCCGTGTCCGCGCCGGTGAGGACCTCGATGATGTGATTAAGGCCGACGCCGAACCGGCCGGTCTGGCGGATGCGATAGATGCAGGAGAGGAATTTTTGCGAGACGATGGTGCCGTCGTAGGTTTCGCGCGGTTCGAGGCAATTGTCGCAGGCGCCACAATTGTTGGAGGGGAAAATCTCGCCGAAATATTCCAGCAGCTCGCTGCGCCGACAGCCGGCGCTTTCGGCATAGTGCATGATCTGACGCAGCTGCGCGCGGGCGACGTTCTTCTCGTGCTCGTCGGTGATCTCCTCGATGAAGTGGGTTTGTTTGGCGGCATCGCCGCCGCTGAACAACAGCAGGCAGTCGCCGGGCAGGCTGTCGCGGCCGGCGCGTCCTGTTTCCTGATAATATCCCTCGATATTTTTGGGTAGGTCGTGATGGATGACCCAGCGAACGTTGGGTTTGTTGATGCCCATGCCGAAGGCGATGGTGGCGCAGATGATTTTCACGTCGTCGCGCAGGAAGGCTTCCTGATTGCGGCTGCGTTCCTCGAGGTCGAGTCCGGCGTGGTAGGCGCGGGCGGAGAATCCCCGGCCGGCGAGCGCCTCGGCGGTACGTTCGGTGGTGGCGCGGCTGGCGCAGTAAATGATGCCGCTCTCCTCCTCGCGTTTGCGGACGAAATCGATGATCTGCTTCAGCGGCTGGTCTTTGGCGAGGACGCGGTAAGTGAGATTGGGCCGGTTGAAACTCGCGACAAACACGGCCGGGTCGCGCAACTGGAGGTGGTTGATGATATCGGCGCGAACGCGTTCGGTTGCCGTGGCAGTGAGCGCCATGACCGGAACCTGGGGGAGCAGGGCGCGGAGGCGGGAGAGCTGCCGGTATTCCGGGCGAAAGTCGTGGCCCCATTCGGAGACGCAGTGTGCCTCGTCGATGGCGAGTGCCGTGACATTCCACGCGATGAGGTTCTCTTTCCAGTCATCGAGCATGAGGCGCTCGGGGGCGACGTAGAGGAGACGCCATTCGCCGCGGTGCAGTCCGCGCAGGCGCGAGCGCGCTTCGTCGGCGCCGACGCTCGAGTTGAGGTAGGTCGCGGCCACGCCGGCAGCCTGGAGTTGATCGACCTGATCTTTCATCAAGGCGATCAGCGGGGAGACGACTACGGTGAGGCCGTGACGATGCAGGGCGGGAAGCTGGAAACACAGGGATTTGCCGCCGCCGGTGGGCAGGAGGGCAAACACATCGCGGCCGGCGAGGGCGGTATCGATGATCTCGCGCTGGAGCGGGCGAAAGGCGTTGTAGCCGAAGGTAGTCTTGAGCGTGAGGTGCAGGTCGTCCACGGGAATGAGGAGTCAGTGTTGGGGCCCGCACCGTGAGGTGAATCAGAAAATAAAAAAAACGGAAGCCGGATGGCAAACAACTGACTCAGCATGCTTGCTCCGGGTTGGAATATTGCCATCTTTCGTCGTGTGAGGATCGTCATCGTCGAGGATCACCAGATGTTTCGTGAGGTCCTGCGCAAGGTTTGCACGCGCGACTTGCGGCATGTCGTCGTCGGTGAGGCAGTCGACGGTCAGGGAGCGGTGCAACTGGTTTTGCAGACTCAGCCGGACCTGCTGTTGCTCGACCTGCATCTGCCGAAACTGGACGGTTTTGGCGTGGTGGAGGCGATCCGCCATGCGGCGCCAGACGTGAAAATTCTGGTGCTCTCGTCACATTGCGACGACTTCACGGTTTTTCGGGCGGAGCAATTGCGGGTCAATGGATTTGTGGACAAGAATACCAATACTGTCTCGATTTTGAAGAAGGCCATCACGGCAGTGGGGCAGGGCGCGAGGTACTATTCGGAGGAATTTCTGCGACTCAAGGAGACGCGGCAAACCGATCCGCTCTCCTTTGACAAGCTGCTGACGGAGCGGGAGCGCAGCATGCTCGCTTTGATTGGCGAACCCTTTCAGGACTGGGAAATCGCGATGCGCATGAATCTGGCCGAAACCACGGTGGAAAAGCACCGGTTCAACATTTTGAGAAAACTGGAGTTGAAGAGCACCGCGGAGCTCGTGCGCTATGCGCGCGACCACGGATTTACGCTGGCCGCTCCGCGCCGGGATGACGGCGGACTACTGCCGTAAGCGATTCAATTTCACGCTGCACGCGGGTGAGGAGGCTGCCGAAGGCTTCGCGCTCCCGGGCGTTGGCTGCATTTTGCAGTCCGGCGGCGGCCGTCGAGAGGGAAGCGCTGCCCACCAAGCGTGCGTGGGAAAGGACGCCGTGGGCGGCTTCGCCGAGGAGCTTGAAATCAGCGGTGCGAGCGGCCTGTTGCAGTTGTTTCTCAGCCTCACCCAGGGCGGTCAGGAAAAGCTCGATCTGCCGGCCGAGGCCCTGATCGGTTCCGTCCGAGATATATTCGAGCAGCGAGACATCAACCCCGGTGGACGACACATCGGGAGAGACATGCATGGAAGCGGCGGCGAGGTGGCGCCGGCCGGCGGCCGTGAGGACGCGCCGGAGTTTTTGCGGCGTGAGCGGTTTGCCGACAAACGCGTCCATGCCCGCATTCAGGCAGAGCGCGCGATCCTCCAGAGTGCAATAGGCGGTGACGGCGAGAATGATGGTGCGCGGACCGTTGGCCTCCAGTGCGCGGATGCGCCGGGCCACTTCGGTGCCATCCATGTCGGGGAGATTACGATCCAGCAGAACGAGGTTGTGGCGTTTTTCGGCGAAAAGTTTCAGGGCTTCGGCCCCGTTGATGGCGCGTTCGCAGGGGAGGCCGAATTTTGCCAGCACGGCGGTGGCGGCCATCGCATTGTAGTTGGTATCCTCGACCAGCAGGACCGTGCAGTTCGGCAGGATCGGCGTTGCCACGGGTGTGGCGGGGGAATCCGACACGGAAACAGGAAAAACATCGAGGGGTAGCCGGAGATAAAACCGGGCGCCGTGGCCGGCACTGCTGCGCACACCCACAGATCCGCTCATGAGGCCCGCAAGCAGACGGCAGGAGGCCAGACCCAGGCCGGTGCCCGTGATCTCTTTTGATTGTGAGCCGGTGAGGCGGGAGAATTTGGTAAAGAGCAAGCGCTGTCCCTCCTCGCTGATGCCCGGACCTTCATCGGCAACGGAAAATTCGATCTCCTCCGGCGCATCAGTGGGAATCGTGACAGTGAGTTTAATCGGACCGCCCGAATATTTCAGCGCATTGGTGATGAAGTTGACGAGAATCTGCTGGATGCGCCCCGCATCGCCGATATACGCCGCGGTCAGTTGCGGATCGGCCTCGACGTGAAGGACGGCGCCGCTCGCGATCGCTTCCATCTTAAACATCATGGCGATTGAGCGCAGCAGTTCGACCGGAGCGAAGGGGCCGGGCCTCAGCTCAACCCGGCCGGCCTCGATGGTGGCGAAGTCAAGGACGTCGTCCACGAGAGTGGAAAGATAGGTGGTGCATTCCCGCAGGGTGGCGACCAGCTCGCGTTGTTTTACGTCGAGCCAGGTGTCTTCGAGGGCGAGAGCCAGACCCACAATGCCGTTGAGCGGATTGCGGATGTCGTGGCTCATGTTGGCGACGAACTGGGTTTTGGCGGCGCTGGCTTTTTCCAGCTGGGCTGTGCGCTCCAGCACCTTTTGTTCGAGTTCGACGTTGTGCTGGCGCAGCCGGCGCACGCGCTGGCGATAAATTCCGTAGCCCGCCGGAACGAGGGCCAGGAGTGCGCCCAGCAGTGCCGGGCCCGTTCGCCACCACGGGGGAGTGATTTCGAAATGGCTGTTAGTCGCGGGACTAGCCACGCCGGTTTCCGCCACAGCACGGACGCGGAAATCATAGCGGCCATCGCGCAAGGCGGTGAATTCGCGATGCGCCGATGCGCCGGCGGGCATCCAGTGCTGGTCCACGCCGACCAGCATCGTTTCCAGATGAAGAGCCGGCCGGCGTGCAAATTCGGGGGCGGCGAATTCAAAGAAAATTGCGCGGGTCGAATAGGGGAGAGGCTGTGACATCGGCTGCAGTGCGTCGTTGTCTTTGCTTCGGGCGAGCGCCCGCAACAAGGGAGCCGCCGGGACTGGCGCGACCGGTCCGTGGGAGACGGCGTTGCGCATCAGGGCGGTCGTGCCGCCGATCCAGAGGATGGTTTCTCCCTTGGTGCCGACCTCGGTGAAGATGCAGGAGGGAATTCCGATATTCCAAAGTCCGTCGACGGAATGAGGCTGCCAGACGGCGCGCTCGCCTTGAATGGCAACACGAGCAGTACTCGAGGCCCGGTTTTCCGTGCCAGGATGGACGACCCAGAGAGTGCCGTCTGCGGCAACTTCGGACACGGCGTTGGTTTTCCAGGCGGGAAAACCTTCAATGGCAGCGAAGCGAGTGGAGTTGCGGCCCATCAACCAGCCGCCCGAGGATGAAAACGCCAGCACCGTGCCATCGGGTGCCGCGGTCACGCGGCTTTCACCGGTTGTGTCCGGCAAACCAAAATCCTGCCCGGCGGAAACGGCCTGGACGGGAACGGCCGCATCAGGCCGCGCCTGGAGGATGGCGCGGGCCGAAGTGCCCAGCCACAGTCGGCCTTGATTGTCTTCGGCGATCGAGGTGGCCGCATCCGGGAGATTCTCGACCAAAATCCGCGAGGTCCCGTCGGGGGCGACGAGGACAATGGAGCGTCCCTCCGAGATCAGCAGGCTGTTTGGCCAGATCCGGGAAGGTCTCACGACAAACGCATCCTGAAGGGTCGAATAAATTACGGTGCTCTTTCCTTGGGAATTTTTTTTCACGCCCCACAGGCTGGCGACGAGCAATCCATCGGGGGCGGATCGCATGTCCCAGATATGATAGGGCAACGAATCCAACGCCTGAAAGCGTCCCTGCTCCGGTTGAAATTCATACACTCCGTTGTCGGTCGCCACCGTGAGTTTTCCCTGTTGTCGTACAATCGCCTGGCTGGGATGGGCGGGGAAGCCGTAACGTCCGTCGTACAGCGTGGAAGACGAATCAACGGTCAAATTAAAGATGATTGAATTTGAAGTGGCCCAAAGTTGTTTCTCCCGATCCAAAAACAGCGAGAAGATGGAGTTCGTTGGCAGTCCGTCCTTTTCGCTGAAAATCCTGTCCAGGGAACCGTCGGCCCTGAGGAATATCAGGCCACCCTTGAAGGTGCCCACCACGAGACGGCCATCGGGCAGCCGCGCGGCGCTCGTCAGCAAATTATAGCTGATGTACTCCGCTGTCTCGGGTGAGAAAGGCGTGAGTTGTCCCTTGGTGTACGTGAAGACTCCCTGGGCGGTCGCCAGGAGAAAACCATCGGCTCGCGCCTCCATCCAGCGCACGGTCGCGCCGCCCAAGACCGTGGAAGGAATTATCAGCTGCGGACCTTCCGGCCCCATCGCGTAGAGTCCGGTGGGTGTATGGTGGAAATAAATCGTTCCCCCCACGCGCATCGCCGGCAAGCGCCGCGCACCGGGGAAGGACCAGAGCTGAAATTTTTTCCCATCCCAGCGCAGGATTTTTTCCGCCGTAAAAAAAATCGCTCCATCCCCATCGGCAAAGGCGTGCCACACTTCGCCCAGCCTTGATTGCCCGGCGGGCAGTTGGGCAACGAGCGAGTGATAAATCCACAGGCCTGAGGGATTCTGCTCGAACCAGCCGATTTCATCGACCGCTGCGGCCCACAGTCTGCCATTATTTCCGAAATCCAAACCGCGCAAAGCAAACGCTCCGTTGACCGGAGAATGGCGCCACTGTTCGCCATCGAAACTCAGGAGTGAATCTGCTCCGAAATAAAGCACGCCGTCCGGTCCTTGCACTGTGATCCAACTCGTTCCGTCAACCCCGCTGTTTGCGGCAGAATAGGCATGAATCAAGGGGAGGTCGCCAACCTCCGCGAGGGTGCGGCAGAAAATCAGGCCAGTCCAACCCAGCCAGGTCAGACTGGGGATGAGCAGGCGGTGAATAATGTATCTGATGCTGAATACCTTCAACGCATTTGAAACTGAATTGCCGGGTGGAAAATGGCGACTGGATTTTGACCTGACGTACCGGAAATCCGGTAGTCAGAGCTATCGCAAAATATCGCGGCCGCGGAAATACCTGTGGGTGCCATGAATACAATGAAACGTCTCGTTTTCGGAGTGCTTTCCTGCCTCCTGCTTGCTGCTGGTTTCGCCCGTGCCGCTGAACGGATTGATCCACTGACTCAAAGCCTGCTCCCGGGCAGTGCCACGATCAGTGCGCCTCAAGGCAGTTGTACGATGCCCTGCGTTGCGCCCACGCCCGGAAATTAACACGAATTCTTATGCTCAGCCTTGCAGCATTTCGTTATCGCAATGTGCTCGCCGCCCATGGCGGGCCGGTTGAGTCATTAGAATCCGGTGTTTTTCCTGTGTGGGGCCGGCGGATGATCCAAGCCAATGCGCGGCTCTCCGCCGGTCTCTCACAGAAAAGTCATCACACTCTTTACGGCGACGCTGACGGGACCGGAACTCACCGGCTGGCGAGCGTGGCCCGGCATATGGCAGTGTCGGAGGCGCTGGAGCGTTGGGCTTTCCACGCGACTGTGAGGTCCTCCCGAGCCGCTGATTTTGGTTTCACGGTCGATCCCTCCTCGAACGGAATGTCGGCGTTTCCCGGCATTTTTGGACGCCATGCGCGTCGCAAGTCCATGTTGGAAGCGGTGGAACGCTTTAGTCTCATCTCGTGGTGGGAAGGCCGGGCTCGCTGGCAGCATTTTGATACGGACTGGCCCGGGGTGTCGGCGGTGGCAATCGATGGTCCGTTTGGCGGGGTGACCGTGCTGGCGTATGCGCGTACGGATTACGGCATGTATGCCTACGGACATGCGGCGGAGGAGTCTTTTGGCGCGGCCTGCGAACGGGCCGTCATCGAGCTTGCGCGCCATGAGTGGGTGCTCCGTTCCTGGTGGCTCGCCAGCATTTCGGGGGAGACCCGCACCCCCACCGATCTTTTCGAGCGCCGCTGTTTGCATTTCTCCTCCGAAGAAGGGCATGAGCGCTTCAAGCAGCGCCTGCAGGAGGGTGCTTCAGGTGAAATGCCTGAAGCCTCCGTCATTTGCGACCGGGATATTCCCGGACCTTGGGCGGATTACACCACAGTTTGGCGCTTTGCGCTGCGACCGCCCTCCCAAGGTTTTCTGAACGGGGGTGACGACTATTTTTTTTGGTGAACGCATCATTTTCCAACTACTGAACTGATTCATCACCTCCCTTCGCATTTTCCCATGCCGCAGCCGGACAACAGCCAGCAGGACAGGCGCACCTCCAAGATGGTCGACCGCAGGTATGATCAGGTGCTCCGCCTGGAACGGCTGGAAAACATGGGGCTGCTCGCCACGAGGGTGGCGCACGATCTGAACAATATGCTCGCGCCGATCAAGATGGCGATACCCATGCTCCGCCCGGCACTGAACGACGCCGCCGCGCGCAATTTACTCGATTCCCTGGAGACAACAATGGGACGCGCCACCGCGCTGGTCCGGCAAATTCTGGAGTATGCGGACGGGGCGGGTGGTCAATTCCAACTTGTGCCGATTCAGGATTTGTTGGAGGAAATCGCTCTCTTTGCGACGGAAACTTTCCCGCCGAATATCCGCATTGAAGAGCAAATCCCGATGGATCTCTGGCAGGTTAACGCTAATCTGAGCCAGATTCACCAGGTGCTGCTCAACCTCTGTGTCAACGCGCGCGATGCCATGGTTCACGGCGGAACACTCAGTCTGCGGGCGGAGAATTGCCTGTTGAATGCCGCCATGGCAGCAGAGATCGAGGGCGGCCGCGCCGGGCCTTTCCTGGTTTTGCAGATCGATGATACGGGCACGGGCTTTTCGCCCGCTGCGATGGCGAAAATGTGGGAGCCCTTTATGACGACCAAAAAAGCCGGAAAGGGGTCGGGTTTGGGGTTGTCCACCATTCGCGATATCATCGTGCATCACCAAGGCTTCATTCAATTGCGCACGGCACCGGGCAAGGGTACGTCATTCCGCATTCATCTGCCTGCCGCTGGAATCCCGAAGGCCAAAGCAGCCATAGAGGTGGTGAAAGCAAAGCGATCCTTGGTGAGTTCGACGCCGTGTAACCGGAGTTGAGGGAGCGGGAGCGGAGGCTGGCGCGGAATTGGCGGCAAGGTTGGGAGGCGTGCCCTGATACACTCTCATTTTGTGGAGGGGAGGGACCGTGGAAACAACGCTGCCGGGATACATCCCAACACTTGATGCGGTGCCTCGATCGTCGCAGGCTGAATTATCCGGACACAAAAAAGGCCGTGCGACGGGCACGGCCTTGAAGTGAAATGTTTAAACAGGCTTACTTTTTTGGTGCGGCGGCCTGGACCTGTGCCAGGCGTTTCTCGAGTGTATTCATTTCACTGACGAGACGCTCCTCCATTTTCTTGCGGTCGGAGCTGTTGACGATGCTCAGGCTCGCGGCGTCCCGCACGACATTAGCTGGGAGTGAGAGCAGGCGGGTGATCAGTCCTTGATCCTTGAAGCTGCTCAGGTAAAGGGCTGTGATTTCGTGGGAGAGTTTCATCGAGTCCTGCGCCACCGATTGTGAAGCGAGCAGCTGGCTGTTGAGCTCCTGATTGCGGGACATTTCCGAGGTCAGCACGCCGCTGATTTGATCGGAGATGCGCTGGCTGTATCCACTGATGGATTCGCGCGTGAGATTCTGGTCCTTCGACATCTCGGCCAGGATGGGCGAAATTTTGTCCACCATCCGGGTGGAGACTTTGTCCACCTGCTCGTTCTGGATCTTCTCTGCTTCCTCCGGAGTCTTGGGCAGAGGGTTGTAGGGCTGGATCTTGTGGGCGATGGCTTCGGCGAGCTGGTTTACTTTCTCGGCGTTGATCTTGGAGAATTCCTCATCCGTCATGAGGGCGTCAGCCTGGCGCTTGGAAATTGCGTCCTTGAGTAGCTGATTGACGGATTCGATATGCCGCCGGGTTTCATCGGCGGAGGCTTTCATTTCCGCGGTGTTTTCTTCGCGCATGATAGCAATTTGCTTTTGCTGCTTTTCGGTCAGGTCGTTGACAGTTTGCTGGTAGAACCAAAAAGCTGCGCCAATAATAACAATAGCGGTGAGGATGACCGCGGGGAGTTGCTCTTTAAACTTTTGCCACATGATGGGTGTCTGGTTAAGGATGTGTGTCAGACTCCGACATCGATAATAGGTTGATGTTCAAATGCAATGCCGCCTTATGGAGAAAATTTTACCGGATGAGTTTAAATCGCTACGAGCAAACAATATTCAATTACTGGCAAAAACAGCCGGATGAACTGCGGCACTGGCAGAGCAAAGTGGTGGCGCTGGCACAGCTTTCCGGTCAGCCCGGTGAGATGGCGCGCAGCTTGGAGCGCGATCTTTGGGAGTATTTTGTCGAGCGCAGCCAGCATGTCCTGGTCTTTCGAGAGCTCAGTCCCGGAGGATTAAGCCGGGTGAGCTTGTTGAATCTGGCAGAATACGTGCTACGCTTATGGATGCCGGCTAAAAAAAAAGAAACTTCGAGCCGATAGTTTGTCTTAACGTAAGTTGACGGATTTAATTTCTTACAAGGAATTTTCAATAATTTGCAATTACTCCATTTACAAATCCGCGAACTAGAGGCATCCGTAATTCACAAGTTATCCACGCGATGGAAAACCCAATAAGCGCTGTTTACAATTCACTTCAGCATCAGGTTGAAATAAGGACTAAGACCTACGTTCTCGATACGAACGTGTTGCTGCACGACCCCCAATCGATCTACAAATTCGAGGACAACAACCTGGCGATTCCCGTCGAGGTTCTTGAAGAGCTCGATGCGATCAAAGGCGAACAGTCCACCGAGCGGGGCCGGAATGCCCGTCGGGTGCACCGCATCCTCCAGGAACTTCTGCCGGATTCCCGCTCGATGCACGAGGGGGTCAAGCTGCCCAACGGCGGTACGCTTTCCGTGGTGATCAATCGCTATCTGGTCGAGAACAACTGGTCGTCGCCCGCCATGCAGCGGTTGCGCGCCGTGCTTTCTGATTTCACCAAGAAGGACAACCGCATCATCGCCAGCGCGCTCTTTGTTCAGGAGACGCACCAGCCGCCCACCATCCTTGTCACCAAGGACGTCAACGTGCAGCTCAAGGCCCGTGCGGTGGGGCTGGAAGCGGAGGATTATCTGAATGACAAGGTGCCCGAGGCGACCGCTGACGACGACGGTTATCAGACGCTCACGCTCGATGTTTATGAGATGCAGCGCTTCTGTTCCGAAGGCGAACTGGCGCTGGGGGCTGAAATGGTGGCCAAGCTTTATCTGAACGAATACGTTTTGCTCATGACGCCCGAGGGCAAGACGATGCCCGGCCGCTACTATGGCGACGGCATTGTGCGCCGCCTGCACCTGCCTGATTTCGTGAAGGCACCTGGTGGCATTCCCATCCGGCCCCGCAATCTTGAGCAGCAGTTTTTTGTCGATGCGTTGATGGATGACACCATTTCACTCGTGACTTGTTTCGGCAAGGCCGGCACGGGCAAGACGCTGCTTTCCACCGCGTGCGCGCTGTTTCAGACCACCGACGAAAAATCGCGGTACGATGGCCTTTCGATCTCCCGTCCGGTCATCGCCCTCGGCAAGGACATTGGATTTCTCCCCGGTACGCTGGAGGAAAAAATGAAGCCGTGGCTTCAGCCTTATCACGATGCGCTGGAGGTTTTGATTCCCTCCAAGCCCTCGAAGGAGCCGCAATTCGCGAGCAAGAAGGCCGGCAAGAAAAAGAAAAAGCACGACGACGTCATGGCGATCATGTCCTCGCCCCAGCCGGTGCATGGCTCTGGTGGCGGTCACGCCGGTCACCCGCCGGTCAAGCCCTACGAACGGCTGATCAGCAGTGGGGTGGTGGAGATCGAGGCTTTGTGCTTCATTCGCGGCCGCTCGATTGCGCGCCGGTTTTTTATTCTGGACGAAGCGCAGCAGCTTACCCCCCACGAGGTGAAGACGGTGATCACCCGCATTTCCGAAAGCTCGAAACTCGTGCTGATCGGCGATCCGGCCCAGATCGACAATCCCTACGTTGATTCACGCAGCAACGGCCTCGTTTATTGCCACAATCGCATGAAGGGCCTCGCACTCGCGGCCCATGTGAAACTGACGAAAGGCGAGAGGTCCAAGCTCGCGGAACTCGCCGCGGATCTCCTCTAGGTTGACGCTTCAATCGCGCGGTGAAGTCTGACGGGAATACCGCCACGGTTTGCCGAGTCCGCGTGGCCTTCAGGTGAGAACGCGCTCCTGCTATTCCTCGGTTTCGGCTTCCACTGGAATAGGCACTGGCTCTGCCTCTTCGGTTTCATCAAGCAGACTCGGCTCTTCCTTGCGGTGTGCGATCCATTCCATGATTCCGCTGAACAAGCCGGTGAACAGCAAGTCGCCGAAAAGGGTGTTTTTAAAGAAAAACACCGTGGGCGGATATTCGGGGTGGCCCACGGTCAACGCCTGCCACCATCCGGCCAGGGTTTTGGCGTAGAAAGCGTCCGCCGCCCACGACTGCGTATTGGTCACGAGATAAAAAATGAGGGCGCTGAGCAGGGACCCGTTCAGCAGATTCAGCCAGGATTTGTGTTTCGCCACTCTCGCGCCGATGAATAACGCCACACCGAAGCAGGCGGTGCGGGCGATGACTCCGCTGAGCGGCCACGCGAAACCATATTCCCGGGCATAGAAAGAGTTGATGTAGAGGTCTGAGAGACTGAGCGCGACAAAGGGGATCAGCCACATCCACCGGTTGCGAAAATAGACGGCACCGCAAAACGAAATCGCCATGACCGGCGAGAAATTCGAAAGTCCAAGGTCCAGGGTCGGCAGCAGCCGGTATAGCGTGGCGAGGATGATGAGGATGACCGCGACGGACATGCGGGAATGCTTAGACGAATTTAGGCAAATGCACAGGATTTTTCCGCCGGCACCCGCCCGGTTATAGTGCCTTGGCCTGTTCCGCTTCGCGGGCGAGCAGCCAGAGCAGGTCCGACAGGCGGTTGATGTATTGCACCACGACCGGTCGCAGGTTTCTGCCGTGGGCGGCCAGACCGACGAGGTGCCGTTCTGCGCGCCGGGTGGTGACTCGGGCAACGTCTAGGGCGGCCGCATGGAGATTGGCGCCGGGCGTGGCCCAGCCGTCGAACTTCGGCTGTCGCGCCTCGATCGCTGCCACCGCTGAATCGAGGTGCGCGAGTTCAGCTTCGCCGACCTTGGTAAATTTGGATTCCGCATGACGCGCGGCATCGCTCTCGGCGCAGGTCACCTCGCCCATCAAAGCGACGAGTTCCTTTTGAATGCGCTCCAATTCTCGGTGATCAGCCCCGGCCGGTCGCGTGGCTTTCGCCACTCCAAGGGCAACGTTCAATTCATCGAGTGCCCCTACCGCTTCTATCTGCGGATGATTTTTGGCCACCCGCTGTCCGTAGAGCAGAGAGGTCGTGCCGTCATCGCCGGTGCGCGTCGCAATCGAGCGGGGATGAGCGGCGGACATCTCAGTCTTTTTTGGCACTTTCGCGGGTGCGTTTCTTCAGGGCCTTTAATTCAGGATCAATCGCCATCAGGACGGCTTTCTCCATGCGGTCGATGTACAGGACGCCGTTGAGGTGATCCACTTCGTGTTGGATGCAGCGCGAAAGAAGGCCGGTGCAGATCAGCACATGCGGGTGGCCACTCACGTCCTTGAAGTGGACCCCGATTTTGTCCGGGCGCACCACGTCTCCGCGAATCTGCGGGAAAGAAAGGCATCCTTCCTCGTAGACCGTTTCCGGTTCGGGCACGAGGGTCACTTCCGGATTCACCAGCACCAGCGGCATGAACAAATCCAAGGGAGGTTTCGTGCCGTCATACTCCCAGTCAAATTTATTGTCCACCTGGCGGAGATCGACGACGCAAAGCTGGATTGCCTGCCCGATTTGTTGGGCCGCGAGACCGATCCCCTCCGCGTCGTGCATGGTTTCGATCATGGCCTCCGCGAGTTGGGCCAGGGCTGAATTGAAGGACGTGATCCGGCTGCCTTTTTTGCGGAGAATCGGCTCGTTGAATTGAACAATTTTCAGGGACATGGGTCTCGTATTAGGCAGAGGGTATTATGCCCGCGCGGAAGCGCGGCAAATAAATTTGTTTCCTCGGGCCAAACTGCTATGTCTCCATTCATGTCTGCTTCTGCCTCCGATTCCGGTCCGCGTTCTGCCGTCTGGCAGCTCTGGCTGGTGCTTGGTCTCGGATTGCTGGCGGTGGCGTGGCTGATGCCGGTCAATGTGAAGTCGCTCAACACGGCCCTCCTCCGTGAAGCCGGGCGGGGGACGCCCTCCGTCGCCGGTTTCGGTCGCGGTCTGTTGGAAATCGACAAGCCTGGACCGGCTGCTCTCGTGTTGGACGCGGCCCGGAAAACCGGCGATTCCGGCGCCCAGGCATTCGGCGTGATCTATGATTCGTTTGCCGCGAAACACCGCGAAATGCTTCCGTGGGGCGGTTGGGATGTGGCCCTTGAGCCGCTTCTGGTTGGGCGCAATTCCGCGACGCCCGCCGACTCCCAGCCTGTCCTGAAATTCATGGTTACGCAGCAGGCGCGCGACAATCTCCGCAGCTACCTTGCCGTGTCGCGGTTGCCCGCCGTGCAGACCGTGCTTAAGACCGCCGAGCTGACCACGACTCAGCGTTTTGTGCCCGCCAACCGTCCGGGTGGACAGCCGCTCCAAGCGGTGATTTTACTGACCGCCTATCTCTGGCAGACCGAACATTTGTCGCCTTCCTTGCAGCGCGAAGTCCGCGCCTTGGCGGAGACGGCGGTCGCCACCGGCCGGATGGGTGAACTCGAGGATTTTTATCTCGATATTCTCACTCTCGGCAAGCGGCTCAACTGGGTGCAGCTTTCCGAACTTCTGCGCAGTACCAGCAGTCTCGGCACGGTTGGTCAATTCGCTCACCTCACCCGCGTCGCGCCGGAACACCTGCCGGTGATTTATACCGCCGCACTTATGACGAAGTCGGCCGATTCCGTGGCGCACTACCTCATTGCGTTCGGCCAGCCCGGGGCTGAGCACTTGCAGCTGGCCTTGTCTTTCGGGCAGGGCGCGGTGGAGCAACTCGTGCAGCGGCAGGTGCCGATCACGCGGGCTTCCGGGCCGGAGTTTGAACTGGGTGCGGCCTTTACCTTGCGGCATCCCGAACTGGCCCTGGTCGCGAAATACGCGGCATTTCTCGCCGGCATTTTCCTGCTGCTGCGCTCGGTGGATCTCCGGCTGTTCCGCTCCGTGGAGAACGTCTTGCGCGAGGCTTTTCCGCGCATGGGGAGCGGGCTCATTGCCGCCTTGCTGACCTTCATCTTTTTTGTCTTTTCCGAACCCTTTCTGCTGAATGCCGCTCCGGTATCCGACTACAAGATCAAGCTCACCATCCCGGTGATCGGTTCCGTCGCCGATTCAGCCGCCACTGTTTCAACCACCCCCACTACCATGGACATCTCAACCATCCTTACCATCACGGTCTTCGCCTGTCTGCAGATCGGGATGTATGTCATCTGCCTGCTGAAAATTTCCGAGGTCGACCGCCAGCCGCTGGCGGCCGGCGGCAAGCTCCGGCTGGTCGAGAATGAGGAGAATCTTTTTGATGGCGGTTTGTATCTCGGCATCGCCGGTACCGCCACCGCCCTCGTGCTCCAAGTGCTTCACTACAT
>JANYDX010000031.1 GCA_025363395.1 Verrucomicrobiota bacterium | reverse complement strand
AACAAGGCGCTGGCCGGCCTTACAGCGGAAGACCGGGAGCGCATCAACAACCGCTGGATCGCTGTCGATACCTCACTCTATCACCGATGGGCGCGGGCCTTCCGGATTGCCGCGATCATTGCCCTGGTGTCCATCGGGGTGTTCCTGCTGATCTTTTTCCACGATCGCCGGCTGGCTCGCGAACTCACCGAGCGCCGCCGGATTCAGGCGGAACTCGAACAGACGCGCGACCGGCTGGTGCGGGCCAGTCAGGAAAAAAGCGAATTGATGCACATGGTGGCGCACGATTTGCGCGGTCCATTAAGCTCGATCCAGCTCGGCCTCGAGCTGCTCCAAATGGATCCTCCGCTGAGCGCGGTCAA
Source organism: Verrucomicrobiota bacterium (assembly GCA_025363395.1). Lineage (GTDB taxonomy): Bacteria > Verrucomicrobiota > Verrucomicrobiia > Opitutales > Opitutaceae > Lacunisphaera. The sequence goes on along the minus strand of JANYDX010000031.1, from coordinate 21,181 downwards.
CCGGGCGACGACCACCTTGCGGGTTAATGAATCGGCTGACCAGATGGCTCGCCTCATCAGCGATCTGTTGTCGGCGCAGAATGTGGAGGAGGGACGTTTCGCCCTGAACTACGTCGCGGGTGATGCCCTCTATCTGGCGCGCGCCGCGGTGACCTCGCACACGGCGATTGCCCAGCACAAGCACATCGCGATCGAGTCGAGGCTGCCCGCCGCTCCGGTGCCGCTCACCACCGATTTTGTCGCCATGCAGCAGGTCGTGGACAATCTGCTGTCGAATGCGCTCAAATATTCCCCCTCCGGCAGCCGGGTGGAAATTGCAGTGGCCGCCACCCGGACCAATTGCCGGATTGAGATCCGGGACCAGGGCCCGGGGGTGAAACCCGAGGAACGCGAAAAGATTTTCGAAAAATTCGGCCGAGGCAGCGCGTTGCCGACTCAGGGCGAAGAATCGATCGGACTCGGTCTGTGGATTGTGCGCCGCTTTGCGATGGCCCTGCACGGCCATGTTTGGTGCGAGCCCGGCCCCGGCGGAGTTGGCTCCGCCTTCATCGTGGAAGTGCCGCTGTTGCCGCCGACTGCGGTTTAGGCGAAGTTAACTAGGCCTGCGTTTAAAACGTTTTCCATGTTTGCGGAGCATCCCTTCGGGCGCGCTTTTGCACTGCGAACTCGCAATAAAGAAGCCGCACCAAAGGGTGCGGCTTGAAAGCCAAAGGTGAGATGAGAAAAGCGCCGCCTCTTACTTGCTCGCGGCGGCGTAATTTGCCTCCGCCGCGTCCCAGTCCACCACATTCCAGAAGGCGGCAATGTAGTCTGGCCGGCGATTCTGGTAGTTCAGGTAGTAGGCGTGCTCCCAAACATCGAGGGCGATGATCGGTTTGCCTTCGATGCCCGCGACGGCCTTGCCCATCAGCGGGCTGTCTTGATTGGCGGTCGAGCCGATGGAAAGTTTTTTATCCGCACCGACTACGAGCCACGCCCAGCCGGAACCGAAACGGGTGGCGCCGGCTTTCGCGAAATCTTCCTTGAACTTCGCGAACCCGCCGAGCTGCGCATCAATGGCGGCAGCGAGCGTGCCTTTGGGGGCGCCGCCTTTGCCCGGACCGAGAATGGTCCAGAAAAACGAGTGGTTGCTGTGGCCGCCGGCATTGTTGCGGAGGGCGCCGCGAATGGCTTCGGGGACCTTGGACAAATCGGCGATCAACGTATTGACCTCGAGCGCGGCCAGATCGGCGTGGTCTTTCAGCGCGTTGTTGGCGTTAGTGATGTAGGCTTGATGATGTTTGCCGTGGTGGATTTCCATCGTCTTTGCATCGATGTGCGGAACGAGGGCGTCGGGAGCGTAGGGGAGTTTCGGAAGTTCGTATGCCATGTGGATAGTGGGTTGATTTAAAGTAGTGACCAAGTTGCACGCGTTAAGTGCCGCGTCAACTTCTCAGGATATCCGGATCGAGTCATCCGGGCCGATGGATTGCGCCGATAGCTTAATCCTATTGCCCTCCGAAATCGGTATTTTCCGAAACTACCGGGTGCACTGGTACGCTGGGTGGGAAAGCCTCCGTCCGTCACTTTCTGCGGGGTCGCAGTGCTCGGTATTTATGCTGATGTCCGGCCAGCTGGCAGGCTGGAATTAGCGAGATTTTGATGGAGGAGGCGCGAAAATCCACGAAGTCAGGCCGCGTGCGTAAAAACTAGTTTTCCTCGCGCCGCTTGAGTTGGAAATAGGTGCGGAGCAGTTCGAGGCACGGTTTTTCCAGCACGCCGCGGGTGATTTCGAGATGATGATTTGATTGAGGCAGGATGTTCAGATCAGTTGCGCCCCCAAGGCAGCCCATTTTGGGATCGGGTACGGCATACACCACGCGCTTTAATCGCGACATGAGCGTGGCTCCGGAGCACATCGGGCAGGGTTCCTTCGTCACATACAGGGTCGCGCCGACCAGCCGCCAGTTGTCCACGGCCTTGGCGGCCTGGCCAAGGGCGAGGATTTCCGCATGGGCCGTGGGATCGCGGGTACCGTCGCGCTGATTGTGGGCGGCAGCGATGATTTCACCGCTAAGTTCGATCACGGCGCCGATAGGAACTTCATCCTGCCGCCAGGCATCGATCGCCAGATTGTAGGCCTGCCACATGTAAAATTCATCGTTCCTCACCAGTTGTGATGGGTGAATCTTGTCGAAAGGGCAGGGCTGGGAAGGACGAATAGTTGAATCCATGAGAAGCGGGCTTTCCGCGCCGCAATCCGCAAAGAAGGGCGCAGGCGGGTAACGCCTTGACTTACGCGCCATGTCACACACATACAACGGTTTTTCCGCATCTATTTCCTGCATGATCCAACTACCAGCCAGTCCCTCTTCTTCCCATTATGTCTGACGGCAAAGTGATTGAAGTGGAGGGTAAGATTACCACCGTGCTGCCAGGCACGATGTTCCGGGTGCAGCTCGATAACGGCCACATGGTGCTGGCGCATATTTCCGGCAAGCTTCGCAAGCACTTCATCAAGATAGCCGCCGGCGACAAGGTGAAGATGGAGATGAGTCCGTACGACCTGGACAAGGCACGCATCACCTACCGCATCCGCGAGACCAATCTACCGCCTCCGGGCCCGCGCCGTCCGCGTCGCTACTGACGCTTGCTGCGGAAAGAGCCTTGTGCAGACGCGCAGCGGAAGTCCGCCCAAGGAAAAGGCGGGTCCGATGCCGCCCGCTCCGGCGGGGTTTGCGGATGAGATCGACCGCTATCTGGGCTACGTCGAATTGGAAAAGGGCCTGTCGCGCAACACCGCCTTGTCCTACGAGAGTGATCTCCGCCAGGCGGCACATTTTCTGAAAAAGCACGGCGCGTCCAACTGGAACAAAGTCACGGCGAACCATCTCACCTCGTGGCTCCATTGGTTGAGTGACGAACAATTTTCTCCGTCCAGCCAGGCGCGCAAATTGAGTGCAGTCCGGATGCTCTGCCGCCATTTGAAAAAGGAGGAAATCCGCCGCGATGATCCCACGGCCCTATTGGCCGGGCCCAAATTGCGGCGCAAGCTGCCTGAGACGCTTTCGACGACCGACATGGAGAAACTGCTCTCCGTGCCGATGGGCGGCGATGCCTATGCGATCCGCGACCGGGCCATGCTTGAGCTGTTTTATTCGAGCGGACTGCGCATCTCTGAATTGAGCGGACTTTCCCTTCAACAGGTGGACTTGGAAAACGGTTTTGTGCGCGTGTTTGGCAAAGGCGCCAAGGAACGCGTTGTCCCGCTCGGGGGACGTGCCCGCGACGCGGTCATGGTTTATCTTGCCTCGGGCCGGGCGCGGCTGGTCAAGCCCCGCACAGGCAGTGAACTTTTCATCAGCGAGCGCGGCAGGGCCATCTCTCGCAAGACGGTGTGGGTTATCGTGAAAAAATACGCCAAGCTCGCGGGTCTGGGTAAATCAGTGAAACCGCATTTGTTGCGGCATTCGTTTGCGACGCATCTGCTAGGTGGCGGGGCGGACCTGCGTGCCATTCAGGAAATGCTCGGCCACGCCAGCATCGGGACGACGCAGATTTATACCGCGGTGGAAAATTCCCGGCTGCTAGACCAACATGCGAAGCACCACCCGCGCAACCGGAAGAAATGAGCCGTGGGGGGGGCAACCTCCGCGTCAGGGAGCAGATTTCCGCAGTCCACCTTGACCGCTTTTCCCTTCTTTGTAGAATCCTGCTTGCAGGCTCCCGCCTCATGCTCAGTGCCCTTTCTTTTCCTTGTCCATGTCGTCCAGCTTTTCGGTGAATTCTTCCTGGGCTGCGACCTTGCTGGCATATTTGGCCGAAGTCCAAGTCGTCGTCACGGAATCCCCCGGCGCCGCGCCAAAGAGCGAACTGGCTTCCTCCTGGGCCTTGAAAGCTGCGGCGGTACGGTCCTTGAACGGTCCGCCCATGCGCTGAAGTTCCTCGGTACGGTGGCGGATAAAATTATCGTACGCCACCGCTTCCCCGGTGTTCCCACGATGTTCCTTGGTGGTCGACGCCAGCTTTGAAGTGCAGCCGGTAAAACACGCCACAATGAGAATGAGAAACAGGATGGTTTTCATGGGGTGCGTTTCATCTTGGCCAGCTGGACTTCAAATTTTTCCTGGGCGACTCGCTGTTGTTTCCAGCGGTAATACTCGGTGGATTCCTCGGTGTCCGCGGAACTGACCAGCGCAGGAAATTCTTTTTCCGCTGTGCGGCGAGCCTCGTCGGGCTTTTTTCCCGCCCGGACGAGTTCGCGGGTGCGGGCGGCTTGTGCGTCCCGCTGCATAATTTCAGCGGCGTCGGCAACATGCGGAGCAGGGTAGGCATGCGTGGGTTTATAAACCTGGGCGGTCTTGGTCGCGCAGCCGCATGAAATCATCAGCGATGCCCCCAGGGTTAAGATCATCGCAACGCGTATCGCCGGGGACAACAGACTGGGGCCAGTCTTCATGGATTGAATTAATAGACTGAAGTCGCCAGGCGTCAATCACCGGATCCCCTTACGGCGGCTGATTCATGCTCCTCGCGGCTGGGAGGGTGACGCCGAGACGCTCGGCCCACGGAGTAAGAGCGGGAATAATGCCGGCGTAGAGCTCCACGCCTTGGGCAAGTTGTTCGACGCGGCGGCGAAGACCGCCCTCGCCGGGGAGCCGCACACTTTCAACGCCCGGTCGCGGCGGGGTGGATCGGCAGATGTTGGCGAGATGCGTGGTTTCGCGGAGGAAATTTTCCGTGCCTCCAAACAATGCCGGATCGAGCACTTGAATAAAAACCCCGGCGGACCAACCTTCCAGCGGGCCGCCCCGCCCATGGCCGGCGAGGCCGCCCGACAGAGCTTCAACCATCAGGCCCAGTGCATAACCTTTGTGGCCATGGTCGAGCCCGCCGAGCGGAAGAATCGCTCCTGGAGGATCGCTGAAAAGTGCGGCGGGGTCGCTGGTGGGATGACCTGCGGCATCGATCAGCCATTCGCCGTCCATCAGGCGATTCTCCGCGTGCCGGCGTTTCACGAGCCCGTTGGTGGTGATGGACATTGATACGTCAAGGATGACCGGATCGCCCGCCGTGGGCCATGCCGCCGCAAACGGATTCGGCGTAAAAACACCGCGCCGGCCCCCATGCGGCGCCACGCTACTCACGGTGGGATCGGAACAAGACAACAGCACCATCAGTCCTTGGTCGGCCACGCGCTTGAGGTACGCGGCGAGGCACGCAATGTGGTGGCTGCGCCGGATGACTACGGTACAAGTACCAGCTTGGCGGGCGCGGCTCATGGCCAGTTCAATCGCACGGAGTACCAGCCAGGGGCCGGGCAACCGCCTTCCATCCCAAGTGACAGCGGCGGGAAAATCGGCAATTACCTGAGGCCCGCCTGCTTTTTCCATTCCGCCTTTTTCCAGTTCGGTGAGGTAGGGCGCTAAAAGCGTGAGTCCGTGCGTGGTGTGGCCGAGCAGGTCGCCTTCCACGAGAATCTCCGCCACCGCCGCTGCTTTGTCGGCGTCGAGCCCGGCCGCAGCCAGCAGCGCCTCTGCGAATGTAATCAAATCAGGAGCGGAATAGCGCGGACGCATGCTATGATTAAATTTGGAATCCCCCGAATCTCAATCCCGCAATCCTGCGCTGGCCCGGTCTGATCATGCTTGGAAGACTGGCGTGACCGCTCTTCGCATTGTCTGCACATAAATATCTGGAAAGCTGAGCCTCGCGCTGCATCGTGGAATCGGGGACGCTGACCGCACCGGTGCGCAGTCCCCGTTTATTCATGACTGAATCCTATTCTGAGAAACTCGTGGCCGAAGTCATCCGGCTCTTTCCAAAAGTCCTGCAGGATCCCGTTGATTGGGAAATGTCCAAGGGCAATGCCGCAGTGGCGGTGATCGAGCCCAATGGCGCGATCCGGGGGCACATTTTCGGTGATGACCGGGCCAAGGGACGCTGGTGCTTCGGAATTGTGAATCGCAAGGTGATTCAGGTCTGGAGCACCGGATATGCGACGGGTCGTTTTGAGGAATTGGTTTATTCGGGTAAACTCGATGAAGGTCAGTTCGGCGTTAACCGGCCGGATTTTATCGGATGGCAGGGCGGAGTGCCGCTGGTGACGACGGAAGGCAAATTGATCGCCGCCGCATTTTCCGGAATCCGCGGGATCAATGATATTGCAATCATCGAGCAAGCAGCGGCGGCAGTCCCGGGTCTCACGGTCAAACGGGACTGACGCCACCGCACCCGCTTCGTGGGCGCGGTCGAAGGGATTCGCGCTCGCCTTGGAGCGGTTGCCGGCCTACCTGTTTTCCGTTGCAATTTCACCGCGATTTTTTAATCCCCACCATGTCCACCCCCGAACTGCCTCCCGCTCCAGCTCCCGCGCCTGTCGCGGCGCCTGCAAAAAAAAGCAATACCCTGGTTATTGTCCTGTGTGTCGTCCTCGGGGTGTTTGTTCTCATCATCGGCAGTTGTGTGGGCACCTGCTTTTACGTTGGCAAAAAAGCCAAGGAGTACGCCAAGGAGTCGGAAAAAAATCCCCAGCTGTCCACCCTCGCTCTGGCGGCGGCGATGTATCCCGGTGTCGAAGTTGTCTCCAAGGATCTGGAGGCGGGCACCCTCGTCTTGAAAAACAAGAAGACCGGCGAAATCGTGAAGGTGAACGCCAAAGATTTTTCCACGGACCGAATTGGGGAACTGTTGGAGAAAATCGCCCAGGGCAAAGGGGTAAACGTGGCTCTGAAATCCTCCGGTACCACGAGCGGATCGGAACCTGCCTCTACCGCGCCAGCCGGCCCGGCGGAATCAGCCGGCAGCGAAAGGGTGAGTGCGGCTCAGTCCGCGGCCCAGGATGCAACCCTCAAAACGTTTCCGTCGGATTTCCCCCTCTACACTGGCGGCGGAGCGATCAACGTGGAGGCTAACCAGAATGTTTTTTCAGGCGTATCGACTTCGTTGCATGTTTTCGTGACCAGCGATCTGCCCGTGAAGGTGGCTGAGTATTACGAGAAGAAACTGGCGGCCGACGGGTACACGGTAGTGGCCAGTGAAAACGGTTCCGACGAGAATGGTGCGAAACTAAGCAGGATTTTCCAAAAAACGGCGGTGGGGGCGGTCTTCAACCTCACCGTGCACATCGAGGACGGGAAGACTCACGTCGAGGCGAGCCAGGTCGTGCAAAAGCCATAGCCATGCGGAATGCACTGGACTCGCCCTCAGACGAAATCCGGTGGCGCTTGTCGCGAAAACTGCCCCGCGGGCCCGCGCCATCACCGTATGTTCCGAGCCACTTGCGTGGTCATTCTTGTTAGGTTGATCCATGTCGTACCCAGCTCAAACCGCCCAAAGTTTCGCCTGCATAAACGCCGGATTGAAGTGTTCCGCGATGGCGCGATCGTCATTTTCCTCACCCTCGTGGGATGGAAGATTAACCACTTTAAAATCGTGCGGCGTGGAAATTTTCCATTCTTGCCACCACTCCCCCATCCATGACCGACAGCCTTAAATCATCCTACACCACTCCCGCCGCCCCGCTCGTTGGTGCGGTTAATTTTAACGCTCCCGATTTGACGCGGTATCCGCCCCGCAGCCCGCGCACGCGCCTCGGCGGCTACGTGCATCTGCCGCGCCTGATCGACAAGGCCCGTGCGGTAGCCGCCGGACGCAACGGGGACTACCATTATGAGTGCCCGTTCGATCAGCGCTTCTTCGCCTACACTGGCGTCAATGCCGCGGCGTTCCTGTCCGAGGCCAAAGCCGGTCGGAGTGACAGCGAATTGCTCGCTTTCGTGTCGGCCCATGCGCAGCCCAAGCGTCATGCGGTCGAGATCGTCGCTTGGTCTGCCTGGATGGAGCAGTGGACGGTTACGGTGCCCGACACCCGGACGTTCTTCAACGATGTGCACCGCCGGAATGCACCGCATCGCGAAGACATCGCCACTTGGTTCGATTGGATTGAGCTCGACGATTTCGTGACGTTCGGCGGCCGTCCTTAGGCCATCGTCATGGCGCTTCAATTGAGACCCACCTGCGAGCATTGCAACAAGCCGTTGCTGCCCGACTCGCTTGAGGCTATGATTTGCTCATTTGAATGCACTTTCTGCCGTCCGTGTGTTGAGCAGGTTCTGGGCAACGTCTGCCCGAACTGCGGAGGAGGATTCTGTGATCGGCCGGTGAGACCGAAGCTGAATTGGAAGGGGGGCAATCACCTCGGGACCCGCCCGGCCGTCACCGTGGTGACCTGTCACCCGGTTGACTTGGCGGCCCACGAAATTTTTGCCGCTGGCATCAGACAACTCCCTCCCGAGAAACGCTGATGTCTGAAGGGAAGCCCCGGCAGGATTTGCCGGCAAAAAAATCTGTTTGTGAATAAAAAATGTATTTCCAATTTGCCGAAAGAGTTGTGAAGATAGTCTCAGAACTGGAACTCGACCTGCGTTATTGCAGGTTCCCCCCGAATTCCCATGCCCCCCATCCTACTTATCGCCTGTTGTGCTGTGTTGGTAATGATCCTCGACGCACTCTTCATTGTGGGCCCCAGCCTGCCTGAAGGGTATGAAGATGAGCTTGGCTTTCATTACGTGCGCAAGTCCAACCGACGCATCGAATAATACTCCGTTAGACCGGATCCTCAGGCTTGTTTGACCTGGCCATCGGCCGGGTGCAGAGCCGCCAGTTTGCGGAGGGTCGTCAAATTCCTCATGGAGGAAGAAGGAAGCTTGAGTGCTCTCATGCGAGGCGAAGCCCAGAGCTTGGATTCGTGCGATTTGATGCGGCAGAGCCAGTAATATTCGCGCCCTTCGATCCGGAGTTCGTCCACGTCCGTCCGGCAGGCCATGAAACCACGTGCCTGTGCAAGACTGAGGGGTTCCCGGAAAAATCCGCAGTGCGCGGTGTTTTCGGGCGCAGTCATATCGTGCTGGGAGAATGGCTGGAAGGCGGCGATTGCGGCGATTTCTTCACGGGTGCGGACGAATGTGTTCACCTCGTAGCCCAGCGAGCTTTTCAAGGCCCGCTGAATCGCCTCCTCCAGTTTGCGGCTATCCTGAACCTTGCTGGCAAAGATTACGTTGCCGCTCGCAATGAAGGTCGCCACCTCGGTGAATTTCATCCCCTGGAACAGGCCGCGCAGATGGTCCATTTTGATCCGGCGATTGCCCAGATTAATTCCGCGGAGAAATGCGATGTAGCGGGACATGGGGATCGGTCTCGCCCACAATTATTTCGCGAGGCCGCCATCGGTCAAGCTGTGGGACACTCTCCCGGTGGCATGGGTCTTCTCCTGCACTTCAGGCCGGAATGCGCTCGAGGCGAATGTCGATTTCGCGGGTGACATAACTCCATTCCGGCGAGGCGCGCAGTTGGGCCAACAAATCGTCGAACGCTGCTGAATCAGCGGGCGCGTATTCGAACCACGTGATAAAATCAAAGGGTTCATCCGGTCCCAGATCGCGGCAGTGGTGCAGGCGTCGCGCTACTGCCGGGAGAAACTTGAGCCCGGTCTTCACATGAGTGGATTGCTCTTCAAAAATTTTTCTCCGCTCGTCCTGCGTCAGAGTCCACCAAGCGGGGCTCTTTTTGATGGGAATCAGCGCGGCGCAGACCGACGCGGGCCGACCCAATCCCTCCTGTTTCTCCACGAGGGAATTTTTTTCATCGCGCGTGACATAGCGTTCATTGCTCGTGATCCCGCGCAGGACCCACTCGGAACTCGCGCCGATCGCCGCTTCGGCGGCAATGTTCAGGCGGTGCACGGCGGCGAGAGGTTCGCCGATGATTGTCGTCATGTGGGTGACGCGCCAATCACCGGTGTTTCCTCCGACGAATGAAAATAGACGGGTATTCATGGCTTGTTTTTGCGACGGTCATTCTTGGGCGCGAATAGCATTCTCCCGTTCTCCACGGAACGAAATCGGCTGGCCTTGCGCAGATGTGGTTCGGGCTTCATGCAGAAACGTAAAGCTTATGATGTGCCGCTATGGAATGATTCTGCTTTGCTCAAGGTGAAGGCAAATGCCTGAAGCCGGAAATGACGTCCTGAATTCCGGAGAATTATGCCTTGGCGGGCGACTCGGGGCCCACTCGCAATATCGCGGGCGGAAGAGAAACGCATCCAATAAAGGCGTTCCGATCCCGTTAACTCGCGAACCCGGATCACGGGTGTGCGGATAATGCCGTGGGGAATTGGTAGAGAGTGTAGAACGCTTCAAAGCTCGGGTTGGTTTCGCCCCAGAGGGTTTTGCCGGCGACGGAGAGTTGGTAGACCCGCGCGGTCTGCTGCGGGTGAACCTTGGGCTGCTCAGTCTTCGCGAGAGTCACACGGACAGACATGCGGTCGGCGGCGATTTCCGAGCGGGTGAACGGTTCGCCGTGTTCGTCCAGTTCCGGGGAGCCGTAATCCGGAGCGTCGCGGTAGGTCCACGATTTGATGGCGAGGGCAGCCGCGACCTGTTCATTCGTGAATACGGAGGGAACTGCGACCGTGAATTTGATTTCAAAACCACCGGCCACGGCGGATACCTGACGAATTGCAGGTGCGATGGTTTTTCCGTCCCACACGATGTGCTGCAGACTGGCGACCCGGCCGCCCTTGGCCTGCCAGCCGCGACCGGTCTCGCCGAGCAACATGCTGCCGTCCGGCAGGAATACGGGCCGCATGATGCCTGATTCAAGATCGGCAGCAAAGGGAATGGCGACCCCCTGCTCGTGATCGCCGACTTGTTCGGTGACGACGCGCATCAGGTCGGACTGGGTCTGGTCACCGAGAAACATGTTACCGCCATACGGCCCAAAACGACCGCCCGTGGTGTCCCACGCCGGATTGCCCGGCGAGTTGGCCAGCCGGTTTTGCGGCAGCAATACGATGGCTTGCTCGCGTTGATCCATGACTTTTTCCCAAGCGATCTCCGGTGATGTCGGCGTCATGCCGGGACGGTCCACCAAGCCGGCGGGGTGGCCGTAGAATGCGCCTTTCTTCAACACAAAGATTTTCGAGGTGCTGACGTATTCTCCCTGATTGTCGGCGTACCAGATGCGACCATCGGGCGCCACGCCCATGCTGGCCGGACTGCGCAGGCCGCTGGCCCACGGTTCAAATCCCCCCTTGGCCGGTACGCGGATCGACCAGCCGCGGAAGCCGCCGGGGGTGCCCATGTATTTCCCGCCGGCTTTGTATTCGACATCGCCCTGCGAGGAATCGTTGAGATTGAGGTTGATGAAATAATCGCCGTTCGCATCGCGCACCGGACCGTGCAGGTAGGCGTGATAATTGCCGGTGAAAGTGAACGCGTCCGCCATCGTGACAAAGCTGTCCGCCAAACCGTCGCCGTTTGTATCGCTGATCCGGGTCAGTTCGGCTTTTTGGCCCACCACCAGCGTGAGCCCGTGCTCGTCCTCGACGACCACGCCCAGACTGTCGAACGTCCCCTCTGCAAACAAACGCCACTCGCCGCCAACCAGCCGCCAGATCCCTGCGGTGCGGGTGGCCACGACGATGGTGCCGTCCGGCGCCACGGCCAGGCCGAGCGCTTCAAAGAGTTGATCCCGCCCATAATTGTCCTTGGGTCCAAGATAGGTTTCCGTCCGGTAGCCACGCGGGATTTTCGGATTCGACGACTCAACCACCAGAGGCTGGCGCTGGTGATTAAATTTTGAGGGCGTGGCCTGCCAGGCTTTCGCGGCGATCAACAGACGGCCCTGCGCGGAAACTCCGACATATTTTCCCGCGGGCAACTCCCAGCGGCCCTCGTGTAACGTGCCGGCGGAAACCGTCACCGCGCCGAGCACCTTGTCGTTGAGCGCGAAGGATTGCGGTGTCTTGAACTCACCATCGATCAACATCCGCACCAGACCGTCCGCGCTGAAAATCGTGCGGACGGCCACCGTGTTGGTCCCGACGCGATAATTGAAAACCGGCGGTGCAATCGGGTCGGTCGAATCGCGCGAATAACCGAGAAACTGCGCATCGATTTCCGCCAGGAGATCGAGATTGTCGCGCGGGTTGTAGAGCGAGGCGCGCACGGCGGCAGTGTCCTGGAACTTCGGTTCCTTGAAGGTGAAGTCCACCGGCAGGCCCTTCGCATTCAGCGGTGCCAGCAGCACGGCCGCAGTGCCGAGATCGATCTCGCGGCTCTCGTAGCCCGGCTTCAAGCCGCTGCCGCCGCGATTCAGCCATTCGCCCGACATGTCGAGAAATCCGCCCTGCCAGACTTTCGCCACCGCGAGCACGCGCGGATCAAAGGTGTAGTTGATGCCATTGGGCTGGCCGACGTGGATTGCGCGACCGGAGACATGCTCCATCGGGCCGCGCTGAATGCGCACTGCCTGATCGACGAGCATCTGCAAGCGGTCGGTCATGGGATTGTAATTTTCCACGCCGGTTTCCTTGACCAGCCGGATCACCGGACCCTGGTTCGCCACTTCGTTCAAAGTGGCGAGGTAGGAACCAATCGCATCAACCACGTGATCGGATAACACCGCCGGCGCGAACGGCGGCATGACGGGCAGAAAAGGCTGGCCGGTGGTGGGGCCTTTTTCAGCGATTGCCAGCTCTTCGATGGGCGTGCGCACGCTGCGGAAAAGGTAGGCGCGGTCCGCCTTGATGGTGAAGCGGTGGCCTTCGCCGCCGGACGCCACCACGCGATCACGTGGTTCGAGCATGAAGAGACCAAAAAGATTGGGGCCCGTCTTCACGGAAGCGTCGTCGCGCTGCACCGCATGGCATTCGATGCAACCGAACCCGCGGAAGGAATTTTCACCCAGCTTCACGAAATCGATCAGCTTGGTCACGTTGCTTGGCTGTCCACTGATGTCGGGGACTTTGACCGCATCGAAGTCAGCCCGGCGGATGGAGAAATTGCGAATCGCGAGACTACCGCTGTCCACCGCGATGGTCGTTTGTCCGCCGGCATCATGCCACTTGGACTCGGAGCCGCGGGACCAGCCCCGGGCCACAGTGTTCGACTGCACGACTTTTCCATTGATCTTCACTTCGACCAGCAGCGCGTCCTCAGTTTTGTTGCGCGCGTCATCGAAGCGCGGCGCCCGGAACTTTGCCTCCAGCGTCTGCCAGATTCCGGTCTCGCCCGCTGCGTTGACCAGGGCTGGAATGCCCGACTGATTGGCATCCGCGGTGGTGGCTTCCTCCTGCGGGGCGAGACCGCCCATCCCTTCGGCGGCGAGTTGCACGCGATAACGTCCTTCCAGATAAATTCCGGCTTGGGCGCCAGCGGGCAGCATGAATTCCATTCGCACGACGCAATCACCCAGATAGCCTTGCGCGCGCAACTGCTGGGACTCGGCTTTCTTTCCGGTGTAATAGAGGATGGGACCCGCGCTGGCCGGGGTTGCTTCAAACCGCGTGGCTCCCTCAACCAGCTTCACCGTTTCGGCCGCCGCCCATTCGGGATTGGCCTTGAACCAGAGGGATTGGTCCGGCGCGGGTTGAGCCCAAGCCAAGGCGGACAACAGTCCAGGCACCACTAACAGGACGGCGAGACGGAGGGAACGAGCGTAATTCATCGCCATCCAACGAAAAGATCGCCGAGGTGAAGGGCAATAGAAGAGATGAACTATTGAACGCCAGCTGTAGGATTTGTTGCTCACTCGTTTTGAATGAGCGGAGCGGCGTGGGGTATTGGGCCTGGAAAAACTGCGAAGAAGATGCGCCGGCCACTTGGACCTTGTCACTTTCTGCCTCCGCACTGTTCACTGGGCCCATGGCTGTTTCCGATCTGACCATTGGTTTTGATGCCGATGACACCCTCTGGCACAATGAGGTGATCTTCGAGCAAACGCACGAACGTTACCGTGCTTTGCTCGCCCGCTATCACGACGCGTCCACCGTGGACCGCACCCTTTTTGCCACGGAGATGCGCAACCTCGAGCTTTATGGCTACGGGATCAAGGGCTTCACGCTCTCCGCGATCGAGACTGCCATCGAGCTCACCGGCGGGCAAATCACGGCTGACGAAATCCGGCACCTGATCGAACTCGGACGGGACATGCTCGCTCATCCGGTCAGCTTGCTGGACGGTGTCAGTGAAACCCTGGCTGCACTCGCGCCTCACCATCGTCTGGTGCTCATCACCAAGGGCGACCTGCGCGATCAAGAGCGGAAGCTCACCAAATCCGGGCTCGCGGCACATTTTCAGCACATCGAAATCGTTTCCGAAAAAGACCCGGCGGCTTATCGGCGGCTTTTTACCCGCCATGGCATCGCTCCGGCGCGCTTTCTAATGGTGGGAAATTCCCTGAAGTCCGACATCCTGCCCGTGCTCGCGCTCGGCGGCTCAGGTGTGCACATACCCTATCATATCACTTGGGAAGCCGAGCACGCGACGCCCCCGCCTGATCATCCCGGACGCCTGTTCAGGCTCGGTCATGTGCGCGAGCTGCCCGGCGTAGTCGAGAGCTGGGCCGGTTCGCTGGATTTGGGCGCGTGAGGGTTTAGGTTTACGATCGGAGCGAAATCACGACGGGTAAACTTGCGCTGGGGAACTTTACCCGATGGGCTGCCGCAGCATGGCAACCCCCACTGACGAGAATTTCCACGACTATAAGAAAGCCGAGAAAAAGGCCCTCGAACTTCTCGCTGCGATGAAAACGGCCACGCCAAAGAAAACGGATATCGAACTCGCCCTACTCGTGGCAATTTTCGAGCTGCACAAAGGCACGCTTCCCGCCGGCACCATCGTTTCCGTCATCCAGGGACACCTGAAGCAGCTATCGCCCTTTTACGCGACCAAGGCATCGTGAGTGAATTCCTGACCAACAAAATGGGTAAGAGCCCATCAAAGTCATCGCGCAAGAATAGCAGGCTTAAGGTCGCGTAATTTCGGACCGCACTTTCGAGTCATCACTTGCGGTGTTTACGGCACGAGGTAACTTGGGGTATGGACGATCTCACCGCAGCTCGCGCCACCATGGGGTTCTCCCTTGGTTTCCATATTATTTTTGCGGCGATCGGCATGACGATGCCTTTTTTCATGTCGCAGCTCACTACCAGTATTTGAAATAACGAGATCCGCACTACCTCGCGCTGACTAAAATGTGGATGAAGGGAGTCGCGATTCTCTTTGCGGTCGGCGCTGTATCCGGAACCGTGCTGTCGTTCGAACTCGGCCTACTGTGGCCGGGGTTTATGCGGCATGCCGGGCCGATCATCGGCATGCCATTCTCGTGGAAGGGCACCGCTTTTTTTATCGAGGCCATCGCCATCGGGCTTTTTCTCTACGGCTGGAATCGAATGAAACCGTGGACGCATTGGGCCACCGGCCTGGTCGTGGGGATTTCCGGATTTGTCTCGGGCATCTTTGTGGTGGCGGCAAACGGCCGGATGACGCACCCCGTGGATTTGACTGGGTGGACGGAGCGGCCCGGAACGTTGCGCCAATCCGCGCGATGTTTAATCGCGCCTGGCTGCACGAGAGCATCCACATGCAACTGGCCGCGCTGCAAGCGGTGGGCTTTGCGGTGGGCGGCATTCATGCTGCGCTTTACCTTCGCAATCGGACGAAGGATTTAAATTTGAAGGCCGTGAAGATCGCCATGGTCTTTGGAGCGGCGGCCTCGCTCGCGCAGCCGTTCGCCGGGCATTTTGCCGGACAGAGTATCGCGGAATTGCAGCCGGCCAAGCTCGCCGCGATGGAGAGCCATTTCGCCACCTCACGCCACGCGCCGGTGTACCTCGGCGGAATTCCCAATATGGAAAAACAGACCGTGGAGTGGGGGATTGCGATTCCCGGCTTGCTCAGTCTCCTTGCGCACAACGAACTCAATGCCGAGGTCAAGGGCCTCGACCAATTTCCGCGGGAGAACTGGCCGCCCGTACTTGTCTGCCACGTGGCGTTTCAGGTCATGGTCGCGATCGGTACGGCGATGGCGATGCTCGGGGGGGTGTTTTTCTGGTTCCTGAGCCGCGGGGATTTTCCCCGGTGGTTTTTGCGGTTGCTCGTGCTGTTCATCCCGCTGGGCGCGGTGGCAATCGAGGCGGGCTGGATCGTGACCGAGGTCGGACGTCAGCCGTGGATTATTTACGGAATCGTGCGCACCCGGGACGCGGTGACGCCCGTGCCGGGCATGGTTTATCACTTCTATCTTTTCGTGGCACTTTATCTCGGGCTCGCTGCGGCTACGCTCTGGTTGCTTCGGCGCCAGATTCTGGCGGTCCAGAAAGGCGAGGCGAGAGCGTTATGATCGAACTGTTGATCTGCTTCATCGGTGCGTCGCTTCTGTTGTACGTGTTGCTGGGCGGCTCCGATTATGGCGCGGGCATTTTGGAACTGCTGCCGGCGGGCCGGCTGCGGCAGGCGCAGACCAAGGTGATCAACGACGCCGTGGGCCCGGTGTGGGAGGCCAACCACATGTGGCTGATCCTGATCGTCGTCATTCTGTTTATGGGATTTCCGGCGATCTTCACAACGCTGATGATCGCGCTGCACGGCCCGATGCTGGCACTACTCGTGGGCATCGTCGTGCGCGGGACGACTTTCACTTTCCGCCACTACGATCCGATTCAGACCGGCCAATCGCAGCGGGTTTATACGTGACTGTTCGGACTCTCCAGTCTCTGGACCGCAATTTGGCTGGGGATCATCGTTGCGAGCCTCAACCGAGGGATCATCGATCTTAAGGCAACAGATTTGTGGTCGGCCTACGTCGCGCCGTGGTGGGGAGCTTATCCGCTTTCCGTGGGCGTCTTTGTCGGGTGCATCTTCGTATTCCTCGCCAACGTCTATCTGATCGATGAAACCGATGATCCAGTGTTGAAAATACGCTTTACCCGCCACGCGGCGGGATTCAATGGCGGGGTGATTTTGTCGGGAGGCCTCGTGTTTGCTGCGTCGACCTTTGAGCGGAAGAGCCTGTAGGCCGCCTTTCTGGAAAAGCCGCTGACGCTGGTCGCGATGGCAATCGCGACGCTGCTGTTCATCGCGCTGTGGCGGTTCATCAAGCGGCAGCGCCCGCTATTGACTCGGGGAGTGGCGGCGGGCCAGGTGTCACTCATCCTGCTTGGCTGGTGCCTGCTTTATGCCCGAATGCGCTCATCACTGTCGAACGGCCGCTAAACTTCTTTACGGAAGCCGCACCGCGGGCGACGCTCCTGCAACTGACGATCGCGCTGTTGGTTGGAAGCGCGTTCATTTTCCCGGGACTTATTTTTCTGCTGCGGGTATTCAAGCTGAAGAAGCCGGATTTATGAAACTTAAGAGCGGACCTCGGAGCAAAGCGGATTGTCAACTAATAGAATACTTAAGCCGCAGGCCGTCGATTTTGAATTTCGGCGGGCGGGCTGATGGGAGTGAGGGATGGATTAAGTTTGAGGATCTGGACTGTGGGTGGTCGGTTTTGGTTAAAGCGGGCTCAAAGGGCGGATTAGCGAATGGAATTTTCTTCCGGACCTGGAAAAATTTCTTTCCAGTCGCGCCGGGCTCGGGCCTGATGCTCGGCCTATGTCTCTTGGTGTTGTTGGTCAGCGTTGCATGAGTGAGCGGGAACCCGAACTGGGTCTCGGGGTGGTCGCGAGCGTGGATCGCACGCGGATCGGAATCGAGTTTCCCGCCACGGGGGAGAAACGGTTGTATGCAATCGGAACTCCGGTACTCAAGCGCGTGCAGTTCCGGGCGGGCGAGGCCGTGGCCACCCGCGACGGCGTCACTTTGACCATTGAATCAGTTGAGGAAGAAGCCGGTCTGCTGGTCTATGTGGGCCTCGGCCGCAAGGTGCGCGAGGACGGCATTTCCGACATCACCAGCGTCGCGCTGCCGCAGGAACGGCTGATGGCGGGGCAAGTCGATCCGGGTGAAGTGTTCGACCTGCGCTACCAGGCCTTGCAGGCCCAATGGCGGTTCCGGCAATCGGAGGTTCGCGGCTTTCTCGGCGGGCGACTCGAGTTGATTCCGCACCAGTTTTATATTTTGCAGGAAGTTTCTTCGCGCCAGATTCCCCGCGTGTTGCTGGCCGACGAGGTTGGTCTGGGCAAAACGATCGAGGCGTGTCTGATCCTCCAGCGCCTGCTGGCCGTGGGCAAAGCCCGGCGCGTGCTGATTCTCGTGCCCGAGTCGCTGACGCACCAGTGGTTCGTTGAATTGCTCCGGCGTTTCAACCTGTGGTTCAGCATCTACGACGAGGAACGCTGCGTGGCCTGTGAACAGAGCGATCCGGGAACGAATCCCTTTCTCGCCGCGCAACTCTCCCTCGCGAGTGTTTCGTTTCTCGCCGGGAATCTGACGCGCCGCGATCAAGCCGTAGCCGCCGGCTGGGATATCGTTGTCGTGGATGAAGCGCACCACCTCGAATGGGCCCCTGATCACGTCAGCGCCGGCTACGCGCTCGTCGAGGAGCTGGCCGGGCGTTGTCCGGGCCTGCTTCTGTTGACGGCCACTCCGACACAGTTGGGCCTGGCCGGACATTTTGCCCGCCTGCGCCTGCTCGATCCGTCGCGCTATCAGGATTTCGACAAGTTTCTCGCGGAAGCCGAGCGCTTCGGAGCGGTGGCTGAAATCGCCGGCAAAATCATCGGGGAAAAGCCGTTGAAACCCGGCGATCACGCGAGCCTCAAGAAAATTTTCAACAAGGACCCCGTCCGGCTCGCCGGGCATCTTGACGCTCTGGCTGGTGGGAAGCCCGGCGCACGTGAAGCCCTGATCAAAACTCTCCTCGACCAGCATGGCACGGGGCGCGTCGTGTTTCGCAACACGCGGGCCGGCATGAGCGGTTTTCCCCGGCGGAAATTTTGTCCAGCGCCGCTGCCCGGCAACAATCTGACGCTGCTCACGCGAATCGCGCGTGAGTTGGACGCCGAGGAGAGCGGCCAGGAGGCCGGCATTCGCTATTCGTTCAAGGACGATCCGCGCATCGACTGGCTGATCGCTTTTCTCAGCAAACATCGTCCCGCCAAGGTCCTCTTGATTTGCAAATCCCAGCGCAAGGTGGTGGCCATTGAGGCGGCCTTGCAGGAAAGGGTTAAATTCAAGGTGGGTCTTTTTCATGAAGGTCTGCCGCTGATCCAGCGCGACCGGAACGCGGCGTGGTTCGCCGAGGCGGACGGGGCGCAATTGCTCGTTTGCTCCGAGATCGGCAGTGAAGGGCGCAATTTTCAGTTCGCCCACCACCTCGTGCTGTGGGACCTGCCGCTCAATCCGGGTCTGCTGGAGCAACGCATCGGCCGGCTCGACCGCATTGGCCAGACGGAAACCATCCGGATCCATGTGCCCTGGGTCGAGGGCAGCAGCGAGGCACTCGTGCTCGACTGGTATCATCGCGGCCTCGACGCGATCGAGACGTCGCTGCAGGGCGGCAACGATTATCAGGAAAGATTCAAGATGCGGCTCCTTGCCCTGGCTCTGGCCGGCGGCGAAGCCAGAGCCGGGAGCGGCGGAAAATCGTGGGAGGATTTCATCGGGGAAACCGTGCAGTTTCGCGAAGCACTCTCCTTGAAAATGAAAAAGGGCCGCGACCGGCTGTTGGAGTTGAATTCGTTTAATCCCGAAGTGGCTGCGCGGGTGATCGAAGGCGTGCGCGCCGTCGATGCCGATCCCTTCTTGAAAAACTTTCTCAGCGATCTGCTCGACCATTTTGGCGTGCGGATCAAGGAGCATGAGGAAGGCGATGTGTTTCTTGATCCGAGCCACGCCTACGTGGAAGGGTTTCCCTCGATCCCGCACGACGGCATGCTGGCGACCTTCGACCGGCGGCGTGCGATTACGCGGGAAGACATCCGTTTTATTTCGCCCGATCATTCGCTCGTGCGGGATGCGCTAGATCTGCTGATCGATTCAAAGTCCGGCACGACTGCCTTTGGCCGCGTTAAGTCGGACCAACCCAATCTCGTGTTGGAGACAATTTTTGTCCTCGAAGCCGTGGCAGATTCCCGCTGGCACGTGGATCAATTTCTCGCGCCGGTGCCGGTGCGGATTGTGGTGGATGTGCGCGGCAACGATCTGACCGCCGAGCGTGATGCCGCCTCGCTCGCCGCCGAAGTGGTGGATGCGACTATCCAGCGTTTCCTGGAGCGTCCGGGTTTCAATATTTCCCTCCTGAAAAATCTGATTGCGGGAGCGACCGCGCTGGCGGAGGTCAGGAGTGGTGAGATGAAAAGCGCCGCTCTAGTCAAGGCCACCGCTTTGCTCACGGGCGACCTACAGCGCCTGATCGATCTGAGGATGATGAACGATCACGTGCGGCCGGAGGAAATCGCGCTGGCGCAGGAACAGCTCCAGCGCGTCAGCGGCGCCATCGACCAGGCGAGATTGCGCCTCGATTCGATCCGGCTGATTGTCGAAGGTCCGGCGAAAGGGGAGTAAGGCGGATCCAAAAGATCAGAAGATGTTTGGGAGTCGGACGGTGCTTTCAACAGCCGGTCGTCCGCGTTTATGGCCTATGGTCGGTCCAATATCCCGGAGCCCGCCTCAGGAGGGTAAACTTGCCCGGGAGATCTTCACTCTGCCCGTCGTTCCAACCGTTCCCGCAATTCGGCGATGAGGATATCAGCGTCGTGCGCGAGATCCACGACCTCGACCATGACCACGGCGAGCCAGTTGTTTGGCACGAGCTTTTGCTCCTGACAGGACTCCATGGCGCGCAAAGCGTCATCGAGGTATACCCGGGCTTTTTTCAAGCGGACGATGGTGCTGGCGCAGAATTCAATCTCGGGCGGCCAGTCGTGGCCATTGAGCGCGCCCGCCAGTTTCGCTCCGGCCTTGAACACGGAATCCAACAACTCCGCCACCGGGTGCTCCTCGCCATCGTTCTCGGTCAACCAACCGTTTTCCTCCGGCTCATGCATCAGGCGAGAGGAAAGAGCCTGCGCCCTGGCCGCGAGCGGATGTTGGTGCGCGAGTGCCTCACGCTGCACTTCCGGATCATCGGCCGCTTCCCGGGCTGCGCGATGCATCTGCGTAATCCATTCATCGTGCCGGGTGAGTTGTTCGGGCGTGGGCTCGGGCTCGCCCCGCTCGCGGCGCAGGCGCTCGATTTCCTCCGCCATGATTTTCGCGTAATCGGCGCCTTCGCCCTCACGGGCCATGCGCGCAAGGATGCGATCCACCAGCCGGTCGCTTTCCGCGTGGCTTTGCTCCGCTTCGTCCTCGCTCTGCGGTTGGCTATTCCACGCCGCCGGCTCCTCTTCCTCCCGGCCTGCGCGTTCGTCGGCAAAGTCATCTTCGACGGGATCAGCTCCGGCATTGGCCGCGTCCCCCAGCCGTTCCATAAA
>JANYDX010000025.1 GCA_025363395.1 Verrucomicrobiota bacterium | reverse complement strand
CTTGCAGAGGATGTGGATGTCCTCGTCGTGCGCGGCGTACTCGTTGGTCTTCGGGTCGACGTAGAAACGGCCGCCGCGGGTGCCGGCGAGGACGGCGGCATTGTCCTTGTAGGCGGAAAGGATGCCGTCGTTGTGGAGATTATAGGTATTCTTGATCATCTGGAACAGCGACTTGTCCTTGGCGGAACCGTCGATGTCCCAGGTGGCGTTGAAAATCTTGTGGCGGCAGTGCTCGGAGTTGGCCTGCGCGAACATCATCAGCTCGATGTCGTTTGGATCGCGGCCGAGGGTGGTGAAGGCGTTGACCAGGTAATCAATTTCGTCTTCCGCGAGGGCGAGGCCGAGATCGAGATTGGCGGCGGCGAGTGCGGCGCGGCCGGCGCTGAGGACCGGGACGCTCGCCATGGGGCGCGGTTGCTCGTGGCGGAAGAGGGAAGCGCAGGCGGGCAAATCGCCGAACACAACCTGCGTCATGCGATCATGGAGCTTGGCGCGGATAGTCTGGAGTTGCTTCGCGTCGAACGGCGAGAACGGAAAGCGTGTGCCCGGGCCGTTGTCATCGGCTTCGATGGTGTACGCGACGACGCGTTCGATGCGCGTGATGCTCTTCAGGCCGCAGATGTGGGCGATGTCGGTGGCTTTGGAAGACCAAGGAGAAATGGTGCCGGGGCGGGGGGCGACGATTTGGGTGACGCCGGCGACTTCGGAGGCAGTGCGGCTTGGGCCGTAGGTCAGGAGTTTTTCGAGGACACTGCGGTGATCGGCGGTGAGATCAGCGGTGGTCTCGATGACGTGAACGAACTGGGCGCTGACGGCACGGGCGGGGATGCCAGCGGCAATGAGGTCCTGGAGGAGCTTCTGGAGGCGAAAAGTGGAGAGGGCAGGAGAGCCGGGAAGAATCAGCATGGTCGAAAAATGAGCCCCTACTCGAAACAGGGAACGAGCCCTTTTGGCGATGGGAAAAACGGGGATGATTGAGCGGGCCGAAAGACATGCTCAGCCAAAACGTTTTGACGTCGAAAAAAGCGGAATTTCCTGTTTCCTGCGGTACGGCCTATGAATCACTACCCCCTGAGGAAGCTTTGTCGGTGTGGACGGGGTTCGACTTGGGTCGTGGGCGCGCTGTTGATGGCGATCACCGGTTTGCTTCAGGCGGCCGATGATGAATTCGTGGCCTTGCCCAAGCTTCCTGCTGATGAACTCGTGCCCCTGCCCAATCTCTCAAAGGACGCACCGGTCCGCTTTAATGACGTAAAGGCGTGGCGCGGGTCGTTTATCGCCTCGGCCCACCAGGATACGACCGATGACATTGTGGAGACGAATGGGCGGAGTCGGGGGAAGAGGACGATCTATTACGACAGTTCCATCATGGTGGATTTCCTGCTCGACGAGTTTGAAGGTGAACGGGCGGTGTGGCGGGGACGACTAAGCAATTCTAAGCTAGTGGCCGACTATCGGGGGGTGTCCAATCAGGTGATTAGCGTCGAGGGGAGTACTTTGTTCGAGGAAGAATCTTTTAACACGAGTGGTCCACCCCAGGTTGATCCAGGTGGCACCGTTGAGCTCCTGTTTCATCGCGAGCGCGGCTGGTCATTTCACTTCTCAACGCCAAAACGTCCGGCAGAGTTCGCTAAAAACATAGTGTTAAAGCCCTCCAAAGGACCCGAGACGCGCGAGCGAACACAAAGGTAAATCTCGGCCTCGGCCGAAAGCGGTACGCCGACGCTGCCCTACCCCGCGAAGGGGTTCATTCTCTTTGCCGGTGACAAAAAGTCTGAACATGGACGCTCCATGCCGGGTTCACTGGCGGGCGACATCGTATGGGAATACACCGTATATCTGGAGCCTGCCTCGATGGAGGAACTGAAATTGGAAATCGACGAGCCGGCCGAGTACGCGACCTGGCGGCCGGAAACAACGCCGCAACGCGATCCCGGCAAGCCGATGGAAGTGACGGCGCGGCTGGTTTCGTCAACGGGAGGCAAGCCGAACACAAAGGTGGAAAGTTTCGAGTGGAAGTTGCAGGGCACCTCGAAGGAACCTGGCGTGGCGCTGAATTTCCCGCTGGAGGCGAAGGAAGCGAAGTTCGACCTGGAGCTCGATGCAAGCGGTCAGTATTTCGAGCTGAGCCAGGAAAATCAGAAAATGAAGCGGGCGGTTCAGACGGGATTTTCGGATACGGTGAAAATCATTCCCTTCGACTGGGGTGGGTGGTCCACTCTGCAAGTCACGGCGGTGTTGACCGATGGCCGGCGGGTCACGGGTAAACTGAAAGGCAAAAGCGACTACGGGTTGCGCGTGCCCAAGCGCGCGTCCGATTCCCACATCGCGGATGGTTGGAAAAAGGCGTCTGGCGCGAGCGGGGCCGACAAAGACGACGACGAAAAAATTGAAGGACAGAAAGACAACGGCGACGGGTTCACTCTCTATGAGGAATATCGCGGCTGGGTGGAAGAGGGAAAACACATCGAACGCGATCCGAAGGGGAAGGATTTTTTCGTGCTCAACTTGATCGGCGCGGACGCGGAACCCGGGATCGATTTGTTTGCCGGCGTTTCTCAGCTGAAGGTGCACTCGAAATTGCGACCGGACGAGATGTCAGAGGAGAAACGGCTGACGAACGGAAACCACCGCGAAGGCGCCCACCGTGAAATGGATCAACACGGCGTATGGGTGAAAACGTTTGGATCAAAATCCGACCTCGGTGACGACGGCGCGATGACGACCATGCTGGAAAAGGGCGTGGCCGGCCGGCCGGGTAATACCAAAGGAGTCGGGATTCTCGCGCGCGACAACACCGAGAGTACGTTCAGCAAACCGTTCAACCTCCCCGTCCAAGACGCGGTCTTTGCCTTCGACCGGGCGATTGCCCATGAACTGCTGCATTCCGTCGGGGTCGAGCATCACGGCAGCGGGGACTACAAGACGGATATGTTCTTTATTTTCCGAGACCACCCGGAAAATCGTCTCGGGAAATCCTATTACACGATGGACTTCAAAACGAAGAAGCCCATCCGCGTATTGGACGAAGCAGGTCAGGACCGGGCGGCAGACTCTACCACTGAGATTATCATTCAAGCCTTTCGAAACAGTTACATTTCTGACTATTTGGCCGATGCGAGAAAACAATATGCCATCGACCTGAGCACCGGTGACCGTAAATCGAGTTTTGCTTCACCCGAAGCGATGGCGGAGGAAAGATTGTATGATACCTTGGCCCTTACTTTTGGATGGAATGGGGCGCGCATCGGTGTTGAGCGGGGGGAGGACTCGGGTGACCAGGATTGTTTGATGCGTTACTATTTTTCGAACTTCTATGAGGGAAAAACCACGGGTGAAAAGACGCTTTATAGTGTGGCGTCGGGCACAGAACGCATCGGTCTGGAGATCTGCCGGTCGGGCAAGGGCACCGGGATCAACGATGCCGGGCACAAGCCGCAATCGCGCTATGGCGATACGGCCGCCGATGCCGGCAACTGCTTTGAGCAGATCTGCCCCAATGATTCGATTCCGCCCAGGACGGTAAAAGAATGAAAACCGTGCGCCACTATTTCATTCGTTTCATTCCTTCGCTGCGTGAGATTGCGCTGATTCGGGGCGGTCCCACAGCCCGACGGCAAACCTCTGGACTGACCCTTGTGGGTTTTGCGGTCGCTGCGTTGGTCGCCGTCACATCACCCGCACCGGAAATCTCGCTCTCATTGCGGGGAGTCGGCGACGGCATCGTTGAACAAGGTGAACCCTTGCGAGCAGTGGTGCGGCTGCGGGCTCCGCGCGACGCGAAATCGGAAGTCACGCTTTCGCCCGTAAGCGGTACGTGGGCCGATGCTATCAGGGTGGAAATCTCCCCTGCTGCCGGCGGGGCTGTATTGGCGCAGGCCGAGGCCGTAGGCCAGCCGGACGCGCCGGCGGTCTCGCTTGACAAGACACGTACGACCGGAGGGCTCTGGCATTTTTCCGCCGATGCCATGCAACGACTCGAGCCGGGAAATTATATGGTGCGGAGCCGGCTCACGATTGCTGCCGGTCCTGGCTGGACCGGAGAAATCGTTTCGGCTCCAACGCCGTTGCGAGTCGTGGCCGCATCCAATGTGGCGGAGCGCGTGACGCAACGCGCGGTCAATCGCGCGCATGACGCCTTGCTCGCCGGGCGGGTGGAGGAGGCGGCGGCGATTCTCGATGCGGTCCTGATAAATTTGCCGGATGATGGGCGATTGTTGCTGACGCGGGCTGTGGTGTCCGAGCGGGCGGGAAATATTGTGGCGGCGATTCTCTGTGCGAATCGAGGGGAGCGGGCCCGTTCGCTGACCAGCAAAGGGCCACCCCCCCTTGAACTGGAGGAATTGCAGGGACGTTTGAGAACGACGATGCCCACGGCAAT
>JANYDX010000002.1 GCA_025363395.1 Verrucomicrobiota bacterium | reverse complement strand
GTGAAACTCCGCCATGATCCTCCGATTCGCGGCGCAGCAAGCGGGTGATGAGATATCCGCTGATGACAAAAAACGTGATCACGCCAAGATCGGCATTCCCGATAAAATAGATCGCCACGTCGGAAATCCCGCTGTGATTCGGCACGGTATTGTAGGCGTGGCCAATCAAGACGAGAAAAATGGAAAGTGCCCGCAGACCATCCAAACCAGGAATATGCCCGCGATCGGTTTTCACTTTGGGGAACGCACGGGGTCCATCGCAGCCACCGGCCGGGTCCGGCGAATCCGCGTCGCCAACATTTCAGCAAGTGAGTCGCTGGTCAGGCTCGAAAAATGTGCGGCCGCTGCGCGGGCACCACTTGCCGCAGCTAGCATGCGGCGCACTTCCAATAACGATTCTGCAACGTTCTCTATCTCGGCTTTTCTCGCCCCAACCGGCACCCAAAAGCCGCCGCCAAAACGGGTGCAGATCTCCGCAGTGTTGGTATCGGGGGGACCGAGATAGACCAGCGGGATGCCGAAATTAATGTAGCCGGAAAATTTGCTCGGAGAAACCAACCCCGCCGATTCCGCGGACAGCAACACGACCCCGGCGTCAATCTTCCATTGCTCGTAAAGCTCCCGCAGGACCGTAAAGGAAACCCGCGGATTCGTTACGATTGGAATCCCGAGGCTCGCACCCAGCACCTTGAAACGCTCCTCCCCGGCAGGAGAGGCCCCGATAATGTAAAGCTGAACTGGACGCCTTCCGGCCAATTCGCTCAGTAGACCGGTGAGCGCTGAAAGGTCATGCGCGGCACCTAGATTCCCGGAGTACGCCAGTCTCAATGGTCCCGTACCTCCGCCCGGAAGATACGAAACCGGCCGCAATGCGTCAGCGCCACTCATGGTCCAGGTCGGATGTTGCAAAATTTCCACGTTCACCGCCCGGGTGCGGACAAAATCGGCCATCGCCTTATCCAAGGCAATAATCGTGGCGAAGCGCGGCATTAACCCGGCATCGATGTGCCGCAAGAATCGGGCGCTCCTGGCGAAACCACGTCGCTCAAGTTGCCGCGCTTCCATCTCCGGGTGATAATCCATCAGCCAGCAAAAAACGGGCACGCGACGAAACCGCGCCCACCACACGGTCCACAATTGCACACAGGGCGGCGTTGAGCGCACCAGGACCGCATCGGGTCGGGCGAAAAGCAGATGCAAGACCACGCGCAAATACACCCAAGCCAGATTGACGATTCGCTCGTAATGCAAACCGCCGACCCGGAACTTGGCGAAAAGTCCGTGGACCCGGGTGACCTGGAGCCCCGGCAGTTTCAATTCCATATCCCTAATCAACGAACTCAGCATCCAGTCGGAATTGAGCTGACCATATTCGTAAACAAACGTCACCCGGGGCGGACGAGAACTAAGAATTTTCATAACATGACTCCGCGAAAGATAGCGTCTTGCTTCACGGTTTTGGGCAGAGCGTCTATGGCTGTATCACCTCAGCCGCCGTTCCTTCTGCTCCCGCGCACTCGCCATTTTCCAGAGGGATTCAAAAGCTTTTCCCATTGATCGAGGTGCCGCTCAATCTGGTAACAATCCAAGTAGCGGGTATGAGCGGCATTGGCCAGACGGGCGCGCGTCGCAGAATCCGCGACTAACGCTTGCAACTCGTCCACAAGCGCATCGGTCGTGGGCTCACGTAAGAATACTGCGCTTCGTTCATCGAGGATCGTAGGGATTTCCCCGGCTCTCGTGGTAATAATCGCGCAACCGGACGCCATCGCCTCAAGCAACACCAGGGGCTGGGCTTCCACCGCGTAACGGGTCGGAAGCACAAATAAATGGGCCCCGCGAAACAACGCCGCTTTATCCGCGCCCTTGGCTCCTTTCACCCAACGGACGCGCACCCGTGCCCCTCGATTGATCTCGGACATTTCCCGCTCAATCCACTGCCCGGCTTCTGTCACGCTGGAAAAACGATCCCGAAAATCGCGGAGCACCAGACGACCGCACAATACTGCTTCGACTCGCGGACCGGCGAGAGTCGACAGCCGGTGCAACGCCTCAATGTATTCCGGATAGCCTTTGGTATCGATCAAACTACTCAGGAATAAACAATGGACCGCAGCGTCCACCTCCGCCGCCCGCGCATGTTTTTCCCTAACCGCGAGGGCGGAAGACGGGGCCATGTCGCAGGAATTAACCACCACGTGGACCTGGCCGGCCGGCACCCCCCATGCGATCAACCGCGCTCGCTGGCCCTCGCCTACCACCGTAACGATCCCAGCTTGTTTCAGCAAAAACCTAAACATTGAGGCATCGAGGGAATTCTTTTCCCAGTGCATGAACAGACTCCCGTTAAGCGACAGGACAATGCGGGACCGACCCAAACCAAGCCGTCCGAAAAACACCGGAATCGCATCCCGTACAAATGAAGCACGGGTCTGACCAAGCCCCAGCCACAGTCCGCTACCCCGGGCAAAGAGCAATTGGGCGGCGCGCAACCACGCCAAAAACATTGCCATGAAATGGCGGAGCCCAGGAAAGCCGCCACCGGTTCGATCAAGGACGGGCAACGGCAGCGACCGGCAAAGCCAGCCCCGTTGAGCGAGGCCATTCATGACCAATTCCATCGCGGCCTTTTGGCCGGAGAAGCCAGCGGGATCGGCAAAACAAAAATACTCGGTCCCCCGCGAAGCTGGCCCGTTCGACTTCATGCAGAAGTTTGCGTTCGCCGCGCCAATATGCCGACGATTTGGCGAGTAACCCAGGAGGGCCGCGAACGGCGATGGGCCAGTGCGCAGGAAACTGCCGCCGCCAATCCGGTGGAAAACGCGGCGGGAGAATAGGCCGCGATAATCTCGCGTGAACGCCGTCCCATGGCCGCTCGCCGCTCCGGCTCCATTCTCGCCAGTTCGGTCAGACATTGGGCGAGCTTCGGCTCATCGCTCGAATCAAACGAAAAGCCGTTCTCTCCCTCTTTAACCAGATCGGGCACACAGCCGCAGGAATTGGAAACTACGACCGGGAGCCCGGCCGACATCGCCTCATTCACGACCAGTCCCCATTGATCTGAACTGCTCGGCAAAACCAAGGCACCAGCCAACGCGAAGTACGCCGGTAATTCCCCGTATTGAATGAATCCCGGAAAAAACACCCGCTCCCCCACTCCTTCAGCCACTGCACAATCGCGCAAGGCCGCTTCTTCCGATCCAGAACCTGAGAGGACAAGAGACCACGCTTCCCCACCCGCGCCGACGGCATAGCGGGCATAAGCTTTGATCAAGAGCGGCAGATTTTTCTTGGGCACAAACCGGGCAACGCAGAGAAAATAGCAGCGAGGCAGTTTCAATTGCGCCCGCAGCGCCGCTTCGTGGGCCCGACTCATTTGGGCACCTTGCTCGAAATAGGAATTATCCACGACATCCCAAGGGCGGAACTGGCGTTCGCGGTCGACGCCCAGGCTCTTCAGGTAATCCTGTGATCGACGGCCGGCCACCAACGCAGCGTCGAATGCCTTGAGCACTTGTCGTTTAAACATTTCCTTAACCCAGGAACGAGGTTCGTCGACGTAAGTGCTGTCACTGCAGGTAACGAGCGGGATTTTTCCCTTCAGGGCCCACGCCATGGCCTGATTAATTTCCAAATCCGCATAACCCACGCACACGACTGCGTCCGGCCGCAGTTGATCGAGCTTGCCCACAAGTTCAGCCGCGTTGCGGGTTTGGGACCGGACATAATTTCCGGCATCTTTCACCGGAGCCCAGGCATAGACCGTATCCGTCGGCCGAAACTCGATCGCATGAATCGCGTGCACGCCCAGCGCAGCCCATGCGTTCAACCGGGCGTGATGGTACGGTCCGATTCGCTGAAGGAGGAAAGCAACGACGACCACGAATGAGAAACTAGGCGACGATTGCCTTGTAGAACGCGTTGGCCGCGGTCTCGCACTGATACTCGGGCAACAAACGCTTTTGTTCAGCCAGACAACGTTCCCGCAACGGCTGATCAACCACCAGGGCCAGCCACTTCTCGGCGATTTCAGCGGTGTCGTCCGGGTCCGCTTTGCAGGCCGCCAGAGTGACGATCTCGTTGCACGCCGCACGATTCGACACCAGCACGGGAACTCCGGCCGCAAATGCCTCGATGATCGGCAGACCAAAGCCTTCGTCATAGGAAAGCAACAGCAGTAAAGTGGCACCTCTGAACAGTGCAGCCATTCCCGATTCATCGAGGTGATCGCGAATAAATTCCACGTCCGCGCCCACCCCCAACTCGTCAATCTGCGCGCGATTCTCCGGGTAGCATCCGGTTTTCAACCGCAGTTTGTAACGCCGGCGGATCTCGGCAGGCAGACGGGCAAATCCCGCGATACACTGCCGGATGTTTTTCTTCGGGAGATTACTTCCGACAAACAGAAAATAGGGCCGGGCCTCCGCTACGTTCAGAGTCGGGCCATGAGCCCCGCCGCCTTGGTCACCGCTCAGAGGCATTTCCGACTCGATGCCGTGATAGCACACCCGCAGCGCTTTCAACGGCAGGCCCAGATGACGGTTGAGCATCATCCGGGAGTAATTCGAAACCGTGACCGTGGCGTCAGCCCGACGGTTCGTCCATCGCATCATGCGCTTTAAGATCCAGAGATAGGCCGGCCATGAAAGCAGTCCGCGGTTGAGCGCCGGGTTGATGTAGAAGACGCAGCAGTCGTGAATACTATTGATCAAGCGGACCGCGGCGACGCGCGGAGGCAGAAAGTAGAAAGACGAATAAAAAACGGTCGCCCCGTCCCGCTTCAAAGCCCGCGGCAAAGTGAACCACAGCCACGCGAGGCGCCGCCATCTTCCTCCCGACTGGCCGACGATTCTGATCTCTACGTTTGGAGCCGCATAAATTCCGTCGAAAGCAGCCGGATTGTGTGAGCGATCAGTGTACAGGATGACCTTGACGGGAAACGGAGCCGTCCGATTTTGCCGCAAAAAGATATGCACCAGCCGGCTGTGAGGATGCACAAAGCCGTGCAACAAAAAACGCGCGTCAAAAGCGACCGTCATCGATGGGAGTGATTAGCAAATACGGGATGTGGCCTGACTTTCCGGCCTGCGGTCAAAGAGCCCTCAGGCGAGCAGAAGAACCTTTGCGCGCCCAGCGGGCTACATAGGCGAAAATCAACCCGGCCGGGAGAAAGGGAATGAACCACACCGGGACAAAATCCCGCGACTGCGCGACGAAGAACGCCACGA
>JANYDX010000553.1 GCA_025363395.1 Verrucomicrobiota bacterium | reverse complement strand
ACCAGTGGTGATTCCCCGATCATCGGCGCCCTGATCGAAGCTTCCCGCAAAGGCAAGCAGGTGACCGCGCTCATTGAGCTGAAGGCCCGCTTTGATGAAGCCAATAACATCAAGTGGGCCAAGGAACTCGAGGAAGCCGGCGTCCACGTTGTGTTCGGTTTGGTCGGCCACAAAACCCACTGCAAATGCAGCATGATCGTCCGTCAGGAAGCCGACGGTCTGCGCCACTACGTTCACCTTGGCACGGGTAACTACAACCCAAAGACCGCCCGGCTCTACACCGATCTCAGCTTGCTGACCTGCAATCCGGAAATCACCGCCGACGTCGCCTTGCTTTTCAATTCGTTGACTGGCTTTGCCCGTTCACCCGACTTCAAGCATCTCCTGGTCGCGCCCTTCAATCTCCACTCGCGCATCCAGGAGCTTATCGCCACCGAGGCCGCCAACGCCGCCGCCGGCAAACCCGCCCGCATCATCGCCAAGATGAACAAGCTCGTGGACAAGGTCACCATCGACAACCTCTATGCCGCCTCGCAAGCCGGCGTGCAGATCGACCTCGTCGTCCGCGCCACCTGCTGCCTGCTGCCCGGCGTGAAGGGTCTCAGCGACAACATCCGCATCCGCAACATCGTCGGCCGCTACCTCGAGCACTCGCGCATCTACTATTTTGAGAATGGCGGCACCGCGCCCCTGCTTTACTGCGGCAGTTCGGATTGGATGACCCGGAATTTCTTCCGCCGCGTCGAAGCACTCTTCCCCGTCTACACGCCCGATCTGCGCGACCGCATTCTCAAGGACATTCTGCCCGCTGAATTAAAGGACAACGAAGACGCCCGCGAGCTCCAACCCAACGGCACCTACCTTCCGCCTGTTCGCAAGGAAGGAGAGGAATCCTTCTCTGCCCAAAAATATTTCATGACCGCCGCCCAAAAACGCGCCGCCGAACAAATCGAAGTCGTGAGTTGAATTGACGCGCCGATTCCCAGACCAGTGCGAAATCAAACGGTCGCCACTGTCACTAGGGCCGGGGACACAGCCGGCTCGGCCTTTGGCTTCGGCGTCCCGACTAAGACGCCAAGGTGTTCTTGGATTTTCTGGAAAAACTCCACGTTCAAGTCGCCGACCGGGACCTCGTAGAGTTGGTGAGTCGCCATGTGTTCGTAGATCTGACGCGTGCCGTCTTCGGTCAGTCCGCGAGACTTGATCTGGCGTTTACGCTCCAGCATCAGCGCCAGAAACTGCAGCAACGGCGTGTTGGTCGAGCTAGGCTCGGCAGCGGGATCGGCCAGCGTGAGGAAGAGGGTCTCGGCCGTTAGTTTGAGCGTCCGATCCGCGTTCTCACCCGCCTTGCGGTGTTTGAAGCCCACCACCCAGCGGCAATAAACGAACGCCGGGGGCATGAAACGCCCGTCCTCGGCTTCATGTAAATCGCGGCGGGAGATTTCACCGCCGGCCTGCCCGGCGCCCGTTGTAGAGCCCTCGCGCACCAGGTAGCTGACCACGCGGTCATTCTCTTGGAAATCACGTCCGCTGACGAAACATTTTGTGGCAATAGGGTGAAGATTTAACTCCATGGGCGTTTTCTTGTTTACCCTCCACCGGGTCGAACGCTAGCAAATTTCCCACCAATGAACGGCCGCCTCATCGCCATCGGAGACATCCATGGTTGCCATAGGGAATTCGAAGACCTGCTCGACAAGCTGGACCTGAAAAAGGACGACCGTCTCATCCTGCTCGGCGACCTGATCAACCGCGGCCCTGACAGCGGCCGGGTGGTCGAACTGGCCCGCGAACACGCCACCGTTTCCTTGCTGGGCAATCACGAGCTGCGCCAGATCAATTACCGCCGCACCGACGACCCCACCCACCTCAAGAAATACGATTACGAGACCATCGAGCAGCTCCGCGGCAAGGACTGGGACTATCTCGAATCGATGAAACTCACCTACGAAGACGAGGAGATGGGCGTGGTTTTCGTCCATGCCGGGTTCTTACCCGACAAGCCGTGGCAAAAACAGCCGGCCCGGATCGTGACGCGCATCCAGGTTGTGGACAAGGACGGCGAGCCACGCAAACGCGCCGAAGCGCCCAACGCGCCGCACTGGTCGGAGCTGTGGTCAGGCCCGCCTTTCGTCGTCTACGGCCACACGCCCCGAGAAGATATCTCCCGCACGAAGTGGACGCTGGGCATCGACACCGCCTGCGTGCTCGGTGGCAGTTTGACCGCCTATATTTTGCCCGAGAAACGGATTGTCCAGGTGAAGGCGCGCGAGCGATACTTCAATCCATGACTCCGCCGTGCAGCGGAACTTGAGAGGGCGCTAAAAAGGCAGGGTGCCTTTCCCTTAGCTGGAGCTTAATTGGAATCCCTATGTTGGAGCTTGGAGCTTTGAACCTTTCGTGTTTTTAGTTCCCTCCTTACTCTTCCGCCCTCGATCATCGCTGCTTACGGCTTCCAGTTTATCCTCCCAATGTCCGATATTTCCACTCCCCTCACCGTCCGTGAAGTCAAAGCCCTCGACCGCACCGGCGGCGACACCTTCACCAGCGTACTGCTGATCAAACGGCTCACCGAGCGTCCCACCAAGACCGGCAATCCCTTTCTTTCGGTGGAACTGGGCGACAAGACCGGCACGTTCAACTGCAATTGTTTCAGCGACAACCCGGCGTTTGAGTTTTTCAAAGCGTTAAAGGAAGGTTCGGTGGTCCGCATCGAAGCCAAGGTCGATTATTATCAAAATCGCTTTTCCCCTCGCCTGCTCCGCGCCGAGGAGATCAATTCCGAGCAACTCGCCGACTCCGCCCTCATGGCCAATCTGGTCGAGACTGCGCCCGAGGATGCCGACAAGCTCTGGGCCGAATTTCAGGAACACATCGCCTCGATCACACACGCCGAGCTGCGGGCCACGGTGCAGGCCGTGTTCGATGAAATCAGTGAAATATTCCGAACCGCTCCGGCCGCGCTCGCGATGCACCACGCCTACCGGCACGGACTGCTCGAACACACCTGCCACATGGCCCGGGCCTGCAAGGCACTCGCGCCACTGTATCCCGAAATCGATGCCGACCTCGCGATGGCCGGCATCCTTCTGCACGACACCGGCAAGGTAGTCGAATATCAGGGCGCACTATCGACCGCCCGATCTCGCAAGGGAATCCTGCAAGGGCATGTGGTCCTCGGCTATCAACTCGCGCGCAAGGCCGGCATTAAAACCAAACTTAATCCCGACCTCCTGGAACGTCTGGAGCACATCATTCTCAGCCATCAGGGCGAACTGGAATGGGGCGCCGCGGTCATCGCCGCCACCCCGGAAGCAGTTTTTGTCGCCAAGATCGACGATCTCGACGCCAAGATGGGCATGGTGCAACGCTTGCTTCGCCAGGCCGGGGAAAACGACGAGTTCTCCGACAAGCATCTCGGTTTGAACAGCCAGCTCCTGCTCTCCAAGGCACAGAAATAACCGCCATCGTCCGCCGCATGTCCGCTGCTTCAATCCTGTCACGTATTCTCGTCACTGGCGCGACCGGCAAGGTCGGCCAGGCCTTCATCGCCCGTTTCCTTGCCGACCCGCGCTTCGCCGGTTTCACTGTGCGGGCTCTCTGCCACAATCGCAGACTCGCGCCCTGTGACCGCTTGGAAGTCATCACTGGCTCCATCTCCGATCGCACCGCGGTCAACGAAGCCATGACCGGAGTCACCCACGTGCTCCACCTTGCCACCTGCAAGGAAACCCCCGAGGCAGTGATGGACGTCACCGTGAAGGGCATATTCTGGCTGCTGGAAGCCGCCCGTTCGACCCCCACCTTTCGTCAGTTCATCCTGATTGGAGGTGACGCGGCCATTGGACACTTCTTTTATCCTCGCGCCACTCCGGTCACGGAAGCGCAACCCCACAGCGCCTACCCCGGCTGTTATGCACTTTCCAAGGTACTCGAAGAAGTGATGCTGGAACAATACTACATTCAATATGGGCTGAACGGCTGTTGTCTGCGCGCACCGTGGATCATGGAGAAGGACGATTTTAAATATCAGCTTTCATTCGGCCAGGATGTGTTTGGTGGCCCGCGTTGGTGCGATCTGGTCGGACCGGAAAAAGCGGCGGATTACGTCAAATCGCGCGCCGTTCCCGTCATGCTCGACGCCGCGGGCCAGCCCCTGAAACGCAACTTCGTTCACGTGGACGATCTCATCGCCGCCATCCTCGCGGCGATTGATCGGCAGGCCGCCAGACAGCAAACCTTCAACATCTGCATGGACGAGGCGGTCGATTACGGCGAACTCGGCGCCTACCTTTCCACCTCGCGCGATCTGCCCACCGTCGCTGTGCCCACTCCGTATCACTCCACCTGGCTGGATAACGCAAAGGCCAAACTTCTCCTCGGCTGGCGCCCCGTCTATGACCTGAAAAAAATGACGGACGCGGCCTGGAACTATCAACGCGCAGCAGAAGATCCCAGGATCACTTGGTATCCGGGCTGAGTTTTTTGAAGGCGTTCGCCCGCCAGTCCAGGAACCGGCACCGGCGGAAATGATGCACCCGTCGCAGTTACAATCGATTTTCCCCGTGCAGCGCTCGTCTTTCCCTCATTTACGCCGGAGCAAGTTCACTCGCCTGAGGCGGAACTTCGGAGTATTAGACTCCACTGGGAATAAATATTTCAGCGCCTATTTTGAGGTTCTGAAAAATACATTAACTGCAAGTAATCCCGAATCACGTCAGTATACTTTATGGATCTGAGCAACGGCTCAACTTGACTCGGCTTTTGCACGAATGGGCGACAGACGATTGGACTTCAGATGAAATGGCGGGGCTCGCGAAGGGACCGAAGAATACGGAGTCTCTCAGATAAAATTCATCCAACCAACCTTCGTGTGACTTCGCTCCTTTCCGAAAAAAAGAGCCCCGGGTTTTCAAATGCCGCCCTTGAGTTTGCGACAGCGGATCATTGATCGCTAATTTTTCACGGTCCACTCCCGCGGGAAAATGCCCAAGGTAGAACTCCCGAGGTAGTTCGTCCCGTTCATCAGCCAGAGCGCACGTTCCCCGGTAAGGCTGTTCTGCCAGACCAGATCCACTTTGCCGTCATTATTGAAGTCGCCTGTGGCTGCGACGGTCCACTCCTTGGGAAAGACCCCCAGCGTCGAACTCGCGAGGAAGTTCGTGCCGTTCATCAACCAGATCGCCCGCTCTCCTGTCATGCTGTTCGACCAGACAAGGTCGGGTTTCCCATCCCCATTAAAATCGCCCGTCGCTGCCACCGTCCACTCAAGCGGGAACACACCCAAGGTCGAACTCGCGAGGAAGTTCGTACCGTTCATCAACCAAATCGCTCGCTCTCCTGTAATGCTGTTCGACCAGACAATGTCGGGCTTTCCATCCGCATTAAAATCGGCCGTCGCTGCCACCGTCCACTCAAGCGGGAACACACCCAAGGTCGAACTCGCGAGGAAGTTCGTACCGTTCATCAGCCAGATGGCACGCTCTCCCGTAATGTTGTTCGACCAGATGATATCGGTCTGTCCGTCACTATTAAAATCACCGGTTGCCGCCACGGTCCACTCAAGTGGGAATATCCCGAGGGTCGTACTCCCCAGGAAGCTGGTGCCGTTCATGAGCCAGATTGCCCGTTCTCCCGTCAGACTATTCTGCCAGAGGAGATCGGAATTCCCGTCCCGGTTGAAATCAGTCGCCAGCGCAGTCGTTTGCACCGTCAGCACCGCGCCGTCACTGGTCACGGAACCTGCGCTGCTGGTTACGACCACGGTGTACGTTCCCGACTCGGCAAGTTGCACATTGGTCAGAGTCAGGGAAGTGCCGGTGGCCCCGCTAATGTTCGCACCGTTCTTTCTCCATTGATAACCAGGCGCAGGATTGCCACTCGCGGCGGCCACGAAGGTCACGCGGCCGCCGACCAGTGCGGTCCGACTGGAGGGTTGGGTGGTAATCAGCGGAGGACCAAGGGAGCTGATCCAAGCGGCCACCAGTGCAATGTTGACCGCATCGAGTTCGGTGCTCGCAAGGGGAGGCATCTGGAAGG
>JANYDX010000263.1 GCA_025363395.1 Verrucomicrobiota bacterium | reverse complement strand
CAGGCAAATATCACCAGTTCCTCTGGACGGCGTCGCAGCCGTTCCAGTTATGCGACAAAGGAGCTGTGCGGTGAGGCGCGAATAGAAACCGTGTCCGAGCCGAGTCAGATTCAGGGCCGGTTTCGGGCCGTGAATTGATGCAGTTACCCAGAGGGTTTCGGTTGCTACTGTATGACCAGGACGCAGCGCAGTGTTCCGGTGGGTCCACCCCACCCACCCCCGATTTTGGCCCCCACACCCCAAGGTGTCCGGGCCTCTATCTTTTACAGACTGCATCCTTTGTCAGTGCGCCGGGTCCGCTTTATGCCCGGAACCGGCTCTAGCCTAGGCCCGGCGTACTGACCATTCTGCCCCCAGTCTTGTTTGATTCGTGCCACACTGGTGACGCTCGGACAGCAAAGAGGTGCTCTCTCCATGACCAAAGATTTCGCCGCAAGGATCATCCGCGTTGTTTGCGGCGTCAAATTACTGCCGGTGGAGGCCCTGCCTTCCACCCCGGCGATCTATTTCGCCAATCATTCGAGTCATCTCGACTTCACTACCATCTGGGCAGCACTTCCAAAAAAAATTCGCGCCCGGGTCCGTCCGGTGGCGGGTCGTGACTACTGGGAAAAGACCGCCCGTCGCCGCCGAATCGCCCGCGATTTTTTCAATGCGGTGTTGATCGAGCGTCACCGCGTGACCGTGGCGACCAATCCACTGGAGCCGATGCTCGCCGCCTTGGACGCCGGGGATTCGCTGATCGTTTTTCCAGAAGGCACCCGCAGTCCCGACGGCAGAATCCAGGAATTTAAATCAGGCCTGCATCACCTCGCCCGCGCACGTCCCGACGTTGTACTCGTGCCCGTCTATCTTCAGGATTTGAACCGTATTCTGCCCAAGGGTGATTTCCTGCCCGTTCCCTTGCTCGGCAGCCTGTCACTCGGCGCCCCGTTGCGACTCGAACCGGACGAGCGCAAAACTGCTTTTCTACAGCGGGCCCGGCAGGCCGTCCAGCAACTCGCCCATTAATATTATGAAACTTGACCGCGAACTTCTCTGGTTGGTTGGCGGCATCACCGGCCTGCTGGCTCTTTCCTCCCTCATCACTTTCCTCCTGAAACGTCGCGCGGACGGCCAACCCAACGCGGTGGTGGCGAATCTCGACGCCCGCGTAAAAGCCTGGTGGGTGATGGTCGCGATTTTCGGCGTATCCCTTGCGATCGGTTCGCTGGGCTCCGTGATTTTGTTCGGCTTCATGTCCTTTTTTGCATTGCGTGAATTCATTACGCTGACCCCGACACGGCCCGGAGATCATCGCACCCTTTTCTGGGCGTTCTTCATTGTGACGCCCCTGCAATATTATCTGGTGGCCATGGAATGGTACGGACTGTTCAGCATTTTGATTCCGGTTTACGCCTTCATCCTCGTGCCGACCCGCAGCGCGCTGGCCGGGGACAGCGCAAATTTCCTCGAACGAACAGCCAAGATCCAATGGGCCCTTATGGTTTGCGTCTATTGCGTGAGCCATGTGCCGGCACTCCTGACCCTCCACATCCCCGGTTATGAAGGCCAGAATGCCAAGCTCGTGCTGTTCTTCGTGCTCGTGGTGCAGATCAGCGATGTCCTGCAATACGTCTGGGGCAAACTTTTGGGGAAACACCAGATCGTTCCCTTGATCAGTCCAAACAAGACTGTCGAGGGATTCTGGGGCGGCGTGCTTTCCGCGACTGCGATCGGGACCGCCCTCTGGTGGGCGACACCTTTCAGCTGGTGGCAGGCCGGTTTGCTCTCATTCCTGATCACCTTGATGGGTTTCTTTGGCGGGCTGGTGATGTCGGCGATCAAACGCGACCGGGGCGTGAAAGACTATGGCACCTTGATCGAAGGCCACGGTGGGGTGATGGACCGCATCGATTCCCTCTGCTTTGCGGCTCCGGTGTTTTTCCATTTGGTCCGCTACATCTACACCTGAGCACGAACATGGCCTCGATCTACGACATCAAACCGGCGTTTCAAAACTTGCTGCGGCCGATCACGCGCATGCTCGCCTCGGCGGGAGTGACGGCTAATCAAGTGACTCTGGCCGCGGCGTTGCTTTCGGGCGCGGTCGGTGTGTGCATCGCGGTTTACCCGGGCGAACGCTGGCCGCTGCTGGTGCTGCCGGGGTTTTTATTCGTGCGTATGGCACTGAATGCCATCGACGGCATGCTCGCCCGCGAGCACAACCAGAAGTCTCGGCTCGGAGCGGTGCTAAATGAAATCAGTGATGTTGTCGCCGACACGGCGCTCTATCTGCCGCTGGCGCTGGTCGCAGGATTTTCCGCACCCCTGATTGTGGTCTGCACAATCCTGGCGATCGTCAGTGAAATGACCGGCGTGGTCGCGATCCAGATCGGAGTCGCCCGGCGCTATGACGGCCCGATGGGCAAGAGCGACCGCGCTTTCGTCTTTGGTTTGCTGGCACTGCTACTTGGGCTGGGAGTATCGGTTGGGGCCTGGCTTTTTTACGCCCAAGTTGCGGTCGTCGTTTTGCTCGTTTTGACGATTCTTAATCGCGCGCGGCGGGCGCTTGCCGTGATCCCGAACAAATAAGGGGCTAAATCGATTGGCCGGTTGCTACGGAATGCCAAGGGAAGGCCAGAGCAATTCTTTTGTAAAATATTCTCCACAGACGAATTACAAATTGGCTCCGAGCACAGGAGGCGGGCTATTTGCGACTGTTTTAAGGTGAAAAGCGCTTGTATCAGGTTCCTTCTTGCCAAGCGCAAAATGGCCCCGCACGTTGGGCCTCTTTTCCCAAGACCATTAGCCTTCGCGCCATGAACCAGAACATCCGTAATATCGCCATTATTGCCCACGTCGACCACGGCAAAACCACCCTCGTCGACAAATTACTCAAGGAAGGCGGTGTCTACCGCGCCAACCAACGCGTCGAAGAGCGCGCAATGGATTCCATGGACCTCGAGAAGGAGAAGGGTATCACCATCAAGGCCAAAAACACCTCCGTCCACTGGAAAGACAAAACGATCAACATCGTCGACACGCCCGGACACGCCGACTTCGGCGGCGAGGTCGAGCGCGCCCTCCGCATGGTTGATGGCGTTCTCCTCCTGATCGACGCCTATGACGGCCCACAGGCCCAGACACGTTTCGTCCTCCGCAAAGCCCTGGCTCACGGCCTGAAAGTTGTGCTGGTCATCAACAAAATCGATCGTGAGAACGCCGAACCGGCGAAGATGTATGACAAGGTGCTCGAACTCCTGATGGAGCTCAACGCCACCGAGGAGCAATTCGACGCGCCTGTGGTGTACGGTTCGGGTCGCGATGGCTACATGATGTTCCACCTCGGCGAGGAAAAGAAGGACATGACGCCGCTGTTCCAGACCATTCTCGATCACGTTCCACCCCCGTTCGCGAAGCCAAACGAGCCCTTCCACATGCTCGTCTCGAACATCGATTGGAGCGACTACGTCGGCCGTATCGCCGTCGGCAAGATCCTCGGCGGCACTGCGGCGGTCGGCGACAGCATCTTCGTAGTCCGCCACTCCGACGGCAAACGCGTCCGCGCCAAGATCAGCAAGATTTTCGAGTTCACCGGTCTCGGCACCGTCGAAGCCCCGACCGCCACCGCCGGCAACATCGTCGGTATCGCGGGGTTTGAAGACATTGATATCGGCGATACCATCACCGTCGACGAAGCCGGCCACGCCCTCCCCTTCACCCAAATTGATCCGCCAACCCTCGAGATGCAATTCTGCGTTAACGACGGCCCGCTCGTCGGTCGCGAAGGCAAACTCGTCACTTCCCGCCAGCTGCGCGAGCGCCTGATGCGCGAGTTGAAAACGAACGTCTCGATCAAAATCGAGGACAGCGAGAAAGCCGGCATTTTCAACGTGAAGGCACGCGGCGCCATGCAGGTTGCAGTGCTCGTCGAAACCATGCGTCGCGAAGGTTTTGAGCTCCTCGTATCCCGTCCAACCGTGATCGAGAAGACCGTCGATGGCGCCCGGCACGAACCCTATGAGACCGTCTGGATCGAAGTGCCCGACGAGTGTGTCGGCGCGATCATGTCAAATCTGGCGAACCGCAAGGGTCGCCTGACGAACATGGAAAAACTCCCGCACACGACGATGTTGGAGGCGACCATCACGACCCGCGGTTTGATCGGCATGGAAATCGACGTCGTCAACGCCACCAGCGGCCGCGGCGTACTTAGCCATCTTTTCAAGGAATACGGTCCTTATGCCGGCGAAGTTCTCACCCGCATCACGGGCACGATCATCGCGACCGAGTCGGGCACCACCACGGG
The DNA here is from genome assembly GCA_025363395.1 of Verrucomicrobiota bacterium. Taxonomy (GTDB): domain Bacteria; phylum Verrucomicrobiota; class Verrucomicrobiia; order Opitutales; family Opitutaceae; genus Lacunisphaera. Next base: position 339 of record JANYDX010000263.1, on the reverse strand, counting down.
CTACGCGCTCGAGATGGTGCAGGAGCGAGGCAAACTATTCGTCAATCCCGGCGAAGAAGTTTATGAAGGCATGATCGTCGGTGAGAATCCCCGCAACGAAGACATCGCATGCAATGCGGTCCGCGCCAAACAGCTCACCAACTTCCGCTCGCAGGGTTCTGGTGTCGCCACCGGACTCACGCCCGCCGCCAAGTTTTCGCTGGAACGTGCGATCGAATACATTGCCGCCGACGAGTACGTCGAAGTCACCCCGAAGAATCTGCGTCTCCGCAAGCGTATCCTGAATTCCGGCGAACGCGTGAAAGCCAAGAAGTCGGGCAAGTAAGTTCCCCGATCTTC
>JANYDX010000516.1 GCA_025363395.1 Verrucomicrobiota bacterium | reverse complement strand
AACGCGCTGCTGACGCCGCTCTTCGGATTACGACTGATCGCGCTGGTAGTGATGGGCGCAGGCAGCCTCTATGATGTGGCCGCACCCGACTTCGTCATCCCCCGCGGCGTTTTATGAGCAGCCTTCCGCCGACGGTTCCCGGCCCGGCGCCTACTACATCAACACGCTCGATATGCGAGGCCTGCAGATTTGGGAGATGGAAACGCTCGCGCACCACGAGGCGATCCCGGGCCATCACATGCAGATTTCCATTGCGCAGGAATTGGAGCAAATGCCGAAGTTCAGGAAATACGGCGGCTACAATGCTTATGCCGAAGGCTGGGCCCTTTACTCGGAATATTTCCCGAAGGAATTCGGCTACTACACGGATCCGTACCAGGATTTCGGCCGGCTCGCGGATGAATTGCTCCGCGCCGTCCGCCTCGTGGTCGATACCGGCATTCATGCGCGCAAATGGACGCATCAGCAGGTGGTGGATTATTTCCGCGCCAATACGCCCAGCTCGGAGCGCGATACCTTCACTGAGGTCAACCGCTACATCGTCTGGCCCGGCCAGGCCTGCGGTTACAAGGTGGGCATGATGAAAATCCTTGAGCTGCGTGAACTCGCCCGCAAGGAACTCGGAAAAAAATTCAACCTGCGCGACTTCCACGATCTGGTGCTGAAAAACGGCGCGCTGCCCCTGAATCTGCTCGAAGACAATGTCCGGGCGTGGATCGCAAAACAGAAAAACTAAGTCCGCTTACCAGGTGGGGTGGCTTGCCCCAAGGCGCTTCCAGAAAATCCGAAAACTGGAGCCGCAGCGCCCCCGCTGCGGTGCCCCGGACAAAGCACCTCGAGAGCGCAGTGGCTCCATGGGATTTTGCAATGTGTCGCCCGCGTAAATATGCGGGCTACACTTTTGCGCTGTCTTAGAGAATTCTAAACAAGAACGCTGATTGCGAATGGAGGGCCGGTGGCGTTGCGCCGGCCCTAACGCCCACCCGCGACACCAGCTTCCAAGCCCGCCCTCCGTAAGGGCAGAGGCCCTACACCGACCACCGGTTACAGTTTCGATGAAAATGCTCTCGTGCCTGCCAGCACCCGGTACCGCGGAACGCCCCATTTCCCTTAAGCGGCCGCCGCCCCTGGTGCCGCGTCTTCAGGGCACGGTAACGGTGTTGTGTTTCTTGAATTCTGCTGAGCCAATCCGTTTAAGTATTCTATTAGTTGACATCGGGCGCATTCTCCCGGCGCACCTTTGGGTGATCGGATTTCACTGTAGGTCGGGGTTTATCCCCGACATTTTGTCCGCCGTGCTTGGGGTTATGGCGCGATTCATTTCAATCGCAGTTCGCGTTCCAGCCACGCTATGCGGTCTGCGCCGACTACCGGAGGCGAGAGGTCGTGGTCGCAGTCATAAGTGGTCATTTGTTTGCGCGGCGCAGTTGCCTCATAAAACTCCACCGGGCGGGGCCACGGTACGAACTTGTCCTTTGCAGCGAATTGATAAAACACCGGCGCCGGCGCAAGGCGGGACACGGCGCCGAGTGGATCAAGCGGCGCGAGCACTTTCTTGTAGTCCTCAACCGAGGCCGGCTTAACGTTGAACAGATACCAGTCGGACAGCCGCGGAGTCGGGGCCATCAACACATAACTTTTCGGTCTTCCATCCGCGGCGCCCATGACCGCGCTGAACATGGCGCCGAAATCGTGGGCCACGACGGCGAGCCGTTGCGGATCGACACCCGGCTGGCTGAGCAGCAGGTCGAGCGCCCGGCGCAGCTCGATGACTTGCTGGATACCGCCGGACAAATCCGTTTCCGGCTGGCGGTTTTTCCACCAGGTGGGATTCGACCACATTGCATCCACCAACAGCGACACCACGCCGCGCTGCGCGAGCGTCACCGCTTCGTGCAGGAATTCAGTGCGGTTCGTCGTCGCGGGGTCGCCCAGCCAGTGCACATAAAGAATCGCAGCATGCGGGCTGGGTGTGGCGGGATTTACCAGACACGCCCTGACCGGTGTTTTGACGCCGACGAAGGTGAGGTCGCGGATCGTGACGCTGTCACGTTGTTCGACGCCAAGCTCGTGAAGATCGAGGGGCACAGTCTTGTCGTAATTGAAGAGGTCAGCCTCAGCGCCGAACACCGAACGGCCTGCGGCGAAGATAAAAAACAAAAGTACGAGGAAGCGCATCGGGGGATTGTTCAGGCTAGGTTGGTACACAGAAAGAATCTGGCTGAAAAATTGTCGTCCTGAGAACAGCGATGAACGACCTCATTGTTTAGTGAAAAGTGGGACTCGTTTGCCTGTCTAATCTTCATTTCGCATCATTCGTGGATTTCGTGGGCACCAACCGTTGCATGCGGCACCGGTCGCTGAACACCGCAACCCTTTTACCCTGAAACCCGCTTCAAATTGTCGCACACGATGGCCGCGGCGATCGCGGCATTGAGCGACTCAGCGCCGCCGTATTTCGGGATGGTCACCCGCTGGGTGACAAACGCCTGCACTGCGGTTGAGAGTCCGCGGCCTTCGCTGCCGACCACAATCACCGCATCGCGCCGTGGCTTGATCGCGTGGACATCCTCGCCCTGCAGGTCGCAGCCGAGCACGGGTACGGTCACTTCCGCCAAAGCCTCGGCCAGCGCGGTGGTGTGGACCGTGACTCGGGCAAATGAGCCCATACTGGCGTTGATCACTTTTTGGGAAAACAGATCGGCGCAATCCGGCGACAGCAAGACCCGGTCGAGGGCAAACCAGTCGGCCAGGCGCAGGAGAGTGCCGACGTTGCCAGGGTCCTGGATGCCGTCGAGTGCGAGAGTCAGGCCATGATTGAGCATGCCGCTGGCGAGCGGGGTGTGGGCGATTTTTCCCACAGCGAGCACGCTTGAGGGAGTGGGGTAGTGGCTAGCGCGCGCCATTTCCGCGTCCGTGATGGAAATTACCTGGAAATGCAGCGACCCCGCTGCATCACGCGGGCGGGGTCGCCCGCGCTCCCATTCAAGCCACGCCGGCGTCGCATAGATTTCGATCAGCGGAAAATTCGCCGCGAGTAATTCGCCGATGACCTTTTCGCCCTCGATGACAAACAGGCCGGCGGCTTCGCGCTGTTTTTTCTCGCGGAGATCGCGCAGACGGGAAATCGCGGTTTTTGGGAGCGGCATGGGACGAACAAAACAGTTGTCCCCCCGCGTGGCAAAAACATAGCAAGGTGAGTTTCAACGATACTCACGAAGGTGATGCGGGTGTTCGCTTGCGCCGGCGCGACTCCATCGCGTGAGGCGCCAGGCATGGCTTCAAGTCGGATCGTCATCCTCAGCGCAGCGAAAGATCCACCCGGGCGAACCCGGCACCGATCTCCAATACGCGGGCCAGGGTGCGGTGAGTTACACCGCTTCCCAAGTGAACTCTTTCGACCCGCGCTGGGATCAGCCGACGTCCACTCAAAACAACTACGGCCACACCACCACCGTCGCCTACCACCGGTTCCTCGGCAAACCCCGTCTCCGTGACCGACGTCAACGGCGCCGAGATTGATACTAAGTACGACGCCTTGGGTCGCGCCATCCAGCAAAAGGACATTCTCAAAGGCCTTCAGAGCGACACGGCTTTCAACTGGGATGCCACCCAAAGTGTGGGCGGTCCCTCCGGCTTCAATGGCGTTGCCACCGGCGCGCCCATCACCGGCGTGGTCGGTGTCACCCTCCCCTCCGCTTACAGCGTCACTACAACCGCCACTGTCCAACCCGCGGTCACCACTTACTATGACCGGCTTGGCCGCGTCATCCGCACCGTGAAGGACGGCGATCTCGCGCAGAAAACGGTCACCGACCTCGCCTACAATAATCTGGGCCAGACCATCGCCACCTCTCTGCCGTATCTCCAAAACACGCCGCCCTCCTCTGTCCTGTGGACGAAGACCACCCACGATCCCCTCGGCCGCGTTGCCACAGTCACCGCTCCCAACCTCACGTCACCGCCAAGAACCGCCAGCCCGTCACCGTCACCAACTGCCTCGCCACGTTCCGGCAGTTTTGCTTGTTTCGCCGTCGCTACGATCCCGCCGCATTCGTGCCAGATCGTTCATGGGCACCCCAATCAACGGAATCGGATTTCTTACCGTACATTTTTTCACCAAAGGAGATTCGTCAGATTGTTGCGGACACCGCTCATGTCCAGGGCGACAGCCGAACCCGCTCATCCTTTCGGCTGTTGGTCATTGTCCTCTATTGCACGGGACTGCGGATCGGCGAAGCGCTGGCCCTGCGTCGTCGCGACTTCGATTTTCGCCAAGCCTGTTTTCGGGTTGGACCCAGCAAAGGCCGGATTCGGTGGGTTCCGTTCGGGCGCGACTTAGCCCGCGAGCTGCAAACTTGGATCGCGGAGGATATGTCCGGATCGCGTGATTCGTTTATTTTCGCACGGGAGGACGGCAGTCAACGCCAGGTCAAAAGCGCCTCTCAGATCCTGCGATATCTGCTGCGCCGCGCGCGGCCTCAAGCCAGCTACCGGACGCACGGGACCGCGTTGCCACGATCTTCGGCACACCTTTGCCGTCCACCGCCTGCAACGCTGGTATCATGAAGGGCGCGACCTGAATCGCCTGTTGCCCTGGCTGTCGGCGTACCTGGGGCACCGCAATCTCCTTGGCACTGAACACTACTTGCGGGCTACTCCCGAGTTGCTCGCCATCGCCAGTCGCCGCCTCCAACGACAATTCAAATCTGTGACTGCGGCGACATGAAGCCCGTCGACCCCTTGTTTGCTTTGGTGGAGACTTTCTTCTGCGACCATTTGCAGAAGGTGCGCGGCGCGAGTCCCAATACCATCGCCGCGTATCGTGATGCAGTAATGCTTTTTTTGCAGTTCCTGGCGGCTCGCCGCACCGTGCCGGTCGGCCGACTACGCCTGGTCGATCTTCAAGCCAACGGCGTTGCCGCGTTCCTGCAACATCTCGAAGACAAGCGCCACAACTGCGTCGCGACACGTAATGCTCGCCGGATCGCCCTCCGCGCGTTTTTTCAACACGCTCTGCGCCACGACCCAATTCATGCGAGTCAATACGCCCAAGTGCTAGCGTTGCCGGCCAAGCGGTGCGCTGTCACCACGTCTCGCTATTTGGAGTCCCACCAAATGCGGCACCTCCTGGCGCAACCAGATCGCAGTACACCACGCGGGCGACGTGACTACGCGTTACTGCTTTTCCTCTACAACACCGGCGCTCGCGTCAGTGAGGCCGTCGCCGTGCATTGGAGCGATCTGGAATCGACGCCACCGTACCAAGTGAGGCTCCTTGGCAAGGGACGGAAAGAACGTTTCTGCCCGCTTTGGCCCGCGACACTTCAATCCATCAACTTGTTGCTCGACCACGGCGAAAGCCCCACTGCCGGAGCCGTGTTTCGCAGCGCAAGGCACCCAGCCCTGACGCGGCATGGCGCACAATATATCCTGACCAAATACGCGAAGCGCGCCTTCGCCCACGATGCGACTTTCCCGAAACATGTTTCGCCCCACGTCCTGCGTCATAGCTGCGCATGCGCGCTGCTTCAAGCCGGGGTCGATCTCACCGTGATCCGCGATTACCTCGGGCATGCCAGCATCACGAGTACGACCCGCTACGCGAAGACCAACCTCAAGATGAAACACGAAGCACTCGCCAACTTCTGGGAGCAAGCCGGCCTATCATTGCCGAGGTCCGCTCCGTGGCGCCCGACTAAGTCACTGCTGACGTTCCTCTCCGCCCTTTAATTATGTTGCGAGATTGGCGCCTGCATCAGAGGTAGCGCCGGGCACACGCTCCATATTTCCTTCTCAACATAATGCGCCATATGTTGTGCTCAACATATGGCGCACGCGAGACGGAAATTTTTCGAAGCGTTGGAGAGCGCGCCCAAGGCCGCGCAATGGGGTGCTGCGTCTGATCGGCCGGCTCTACGCCTTCGAGAGCCAGTGGGACGAGCAGGACGTCGGGGATAGGCGGGCGGCGCTGCGCACCAAAAACTTTACCCGGCCACTCTATTGGCTGCAACGGGTGGCGTTGCGGATGCAGGCCAAAGCCCTGCCCAAATCCGCGCTCGGC
>JANYDX010000490.1 GCA_025363395.1 Verrucomicrobiota bacterium | reverse complement strand
GCCAGCGCGACACCATGGACAGCCAACGTCTCAACCAGAGCGCGCAAGGTGCCATTCCCATCGATTCGACTTATCTCACGCTCGAACAGGTCGTCGAAAAACTGGCCGCGCTGATCGCCACCAAACTCCACTGAATTTGATGGCCACAAAGAGTCTCAACAAAACACGAAGGAAATACCAGAAGGGCGATTCCGCTGGCATGGCTGTTACTGTGCCTCTTCGTGAATTTTCGTGGCCAACCTCCCTCCATGCCACGCACTCCTGATCATCTGAAGATGACGCCGTTCTTCGGCTTCTTTCACTACCTGTGTTGGAACGTCCACGAGATGTGGTTCCGTGGCGAGGTGGTGGGCACGGAAAATTTCCCGGCGGAAGGCCCGTTTCTCATCGCTTCGAATCACGCCAGTCACCTCGACCCGCCCCTCGTCGGCAGCCAGGTCGCTCGGCAGATGCGCTTTTTCGCCCGCAAAAGTTTGTGGAACAGTCGTCTCGCCAGCTGGTGGCTGGACAATGTTGAAACCATCCCCGTCGAGCGCGACAGCGGTGACATCGGAGCCATCAAGCGGGTACTGCAGGCGCTCAAGGAAGACCGCGCCATCGTCCTTTTTCCTGAGGGGACGCGTTCGCCCGATGGTCAGCTGCAAAAAGCCAAGGCCGGGGTCGGCTTGATGGCCTGCAAGACCGGAGTGCCCGTGGTGCCCTGCCGGGTTTACGGTTCATTCGAGGCGTTTGGCAAAGGTGCAACGTTCCCACGCTTCGGCACTCCGATCACGATCGTGTTTGGCGCGCCGATCCCGGCCAGTGACTACGACGATCCGACCGTCGGTAAAGCCCGTTACGAAACCGCCGCCCAGCGCATCATGGCCCGCATCGCCGCGCTGCCGGAGCCACGTTACACGGTGATTTGAGGGGGAGTGACTCGATCTCAAAGCGCGGGGTGAGGGGCACCCCGCTTACACAAGGAATATTCACCGCAGACCACAGGCTTTGCGGGCGCGAGCCATCGTGGTACTGGCCACGGCACGGGCGTGGTCGGCGCCGTCGCGCAGCACTTTCTCGACGTAGTCGGGATGGGCGGCGAGTTCGGCGCGCTTCACGCGGTAAGGCGCGAAGAAATTCCAGTAATGCTCAAACAGTGCCTTCTTCAAATCGCCGTAACCCAGACCGCCGGTCCGGAGCCGGTTCGCAAAATCCTGCGCCACCTCCGCTGGCGCGACGAGCCTCAGCAGCTGAACCGCGAGATTTTTATCGGCATCGGGCTTGGGTTCGGCGGGAGTCCGCGAATCCATTACAATACCCATAATTTTTTTCCGCAGGGCCTTTTCATCGCCGAAAATCTCGATCGTGTTGCCGTAGCTCTTGGACATTTTCTGGCCGTCGAGCCCGGGGATCACCGACACGTCCTCCTGAATTTTCTCCTCCGGAACCACCAGGGTTTCGCCGTAGGTCTGGTTGAACTTGATGGCGATGTCGCGCGTCATCTCAAGGTGCTGTTTCTGGTCCTTGCCGACCGGCACGACATTCGTGTCGTAGAGCAGAATGTCCGCCGCCATGAGCACCGGGTAGGCGAAGAGGCCGAAGTTGGGTGAAATGCCCTTGGCGGTCTTGTCCTTGTAGCTGTGCGCGCGCTCCAACAAACCCATCGGTGTGAGCGATCCGATGAGCCAGGTGAGCTCGCAAACCTCGGGCACATCACTCTGCCGCCAGAAGACCGCTTTCGCTGGATCGATTCCGCAGGCGAGCCAGTCCAGCGCGATGCCCTGCGTGTAAGAGAGGCGTTCTTTGGCGTCGGTGATCGACGTCATCGAATGATAGTCGGCGATAAAATAAAACGCGTCGCCGCCAGCTTGCAATTCGATGGCCGGGCGCATCGCGCCGAAATAATTGCCAATGTGCAGGGTGCCGGAAGGCGTGATACCAGTGAGGATGCGGGGCATGGTTGGGATCGTTCTCGTTCTCCTGATCTTAATCGTTCTCCCGGGATGGGAGCGAAAAGGAGAGAACGAGAAGGCGGACGATTACGAGGATGATTTTCACTCCCGGCGGGCGACCGTCATGATGGTCTGGCGCGCCCGGGCAATGGTGTTACCGGCGAGGTAGCCGCCAAATGAAGTACACGGGGCGATCAACGCGCGCGGACCGAGGAGCGTGCCGGGATTGAGCACGGAGTTGCAACCGACCTCGGCTTTGTCCCCGAGAATCGCCCCGAACTTTCGCAGCCCGGTTTCGACCAAGCCGGTCGACAGCTTCAGGACGACCGGTCCCTGATCCAGTCGCAGGTTGGAGCAAATCACGCCGGCGCCGAGATGCGCCCCGTTGCCCAGAATCGAATCGCCAACGTAGTTGAAATGCGGGGCCTGCACCGCGTCCATGAGGAGGCAGTTCTTGAATTCACTGGAATTCCCGAGCACGCAGCCCTCGCCGGCAATGACATTGCCCCGAACATACGCCCCGGGCCGGATCTCGGTCCTGGCGCCAATGTAAACCGGCCCGATAATCGTGGCAAAGAGCGGCAGCTTGACCGACGGATGGAGCCAGACCTGGCCCTCGAGATAAACGCCGGCCGGGATTTTGAGTTCATTGGGGCCAAACTCAGTCGCCGCTAAGGCGGGTCCGATCTGCTTCAGCCATTCCCAAGGCCCGGCCTCGGAAGAGAAAAACGGGGCAAACCGGGCCAGCGACGGAGGCAGGGCAAAAAAATCAGAGGCTTTCACGCTGTCCCTGATAACAAAAAAACCGCTGAGGAACAGCGGTTTTTGAAATTGGAGCGGGAGAAGAGACTCGAACTCTCGACGTCCACCTTGGCAAGGTGGTGCTCTACCAACTGAGCTACTCCCGCGAGAGAGGCGGAGTATTCAACTCCCGTTTTGCTCGTCAACCAGAATATTTATTCTCTGTCCTGACCACCCGGAAGGTCATTTCCAGCTTTCCTCTCCGGGCGAGTTCCCTGTTCATATAGGCCCTCCCATGACGGGCCGCCCTTCCCCTTCCGCGCGCAACGGTCTCGACTTCACCGCCGAGAGCACCACCGCGCACCGCCTGGCCGCCTGCAAGGCCTACCTGGCGGCCGAGAGCGAGCGCATCCGGTTGCGGCACCGCGCCGGTGAGTCCGGCCTGAAAGTAGCCCAAGCACAGGCGGCCAAGGTCGACCACCTGTTGAGGCAACTCTTTGAATGCGCCCTTGAATCGTGGCGGAAAAAAAACGGCGAACCGCCCACCCCCGTCTGCCTGATCGCCCTGGGCGGTTACGGGCGGTCCGAACTGAGCCCCTTGAGCGACATCGATGTGATGTTTCTTTACCCGGATGGCGGCGCCAAGGGGACCCTGACGCCTTTCCAAGAATACCTTTCCAACGAAATTCTTTATCCCCTCTGGGATCTCCGGCTGAAAATCGGCCACTCCACCCGCACGCTCAACGAGGTGTTTTCCGAGGCGGGCCGCGATATTCGCACCAAAACCTCCCTGCTGGAATCCCGCCTCATCGCCGGCAACGAGTCGCTCTACGAAAATTTCGCCGCCGCCTACCGCAAGCACTACCTGCAGGATAATCCCAAGGCCTACATCGCCGCCCGCCTGAGCGATCAGGGCAGCCGGCGCCTGCAGCATGGCGACACGGTCTTCATGCAGGAGCCCGACATCAAGAATGGCGTCGGCGGCCTGCGCGATTACCAAAACACCCTGTGGATGGCCAAGGTGCGCCTGGGGATTTCCCGCCTGGAGGAACTGGCCGAGCAACACTACCTGCAACCCACGGAATTGCAGGAATTCCAGCAGGCATACCTTTTCCTCCTCCGCGTCCGCAACGAGCTTCATTACATGAGCAAGCATCCGACGGATGTGCTCAATCTCGATACCCAGCCGCGTCTCGCCACCAACCTGGGCTACAAGCAAAAGGTGCTCCTCGAACTGGTCGAGGCCTTCATGCATGACTACTACCGGAGCGCGCAGTCCATTTACCGCATATCCAAAATCATCGAGCAGCGCCTGGCCCTGACCATCGCCAGCGGGCCCGGCCTCGTCGGCTCGTTGAAAAACATGCTGCTGGCCCGTCGCTCTGAGCGAACCAAAACCTTCGATGGATTCATCCTGCGCGGCCGTCAGCTGGCCGCACAAAACAAGGAGATCTTCAATGAGGACCCGGTCCGCCTCATCCGCGTCTTCCGGCACTGCCAGCAATTGGACTGTGCACCGGATGTCGATCTGGCCGCCCTCATTCGCGTTTCCGTCCGCTTGATCAACCGCAAGGTCATCGAATCCACCGATGCCAACCTCAGCTTCCGTACCATGCTGGAGGAAGCCGGCAAGGTACACACCCCGCTCGCGCTTATGCACGAACTCGGAGTCCTCGGGGCATTTCTGCCGGAATTCAAACCGCTGACCTGTCTCGTCCAGCACGAATACTATCACCGCTACACCGCGGACATCCATACGCTCAGCGCCATCAAGGAACTCGACGCAATTTTCACCGCCAGCGAACCCGTCACCGCGCGCTACCGGGATGAACTTCACAAAACCGCCAACCCCACGCTGCTCTATCTCATCCTGCTGCTGCACGACATCGGCAAGGGCGTCGGGATTCAAGGCCATGCCGAGACCGGTGTCGCGCTGGCGGCCCCGGTGCTCCAACGCCTTCAGATCGATCCGGATACCCGGGTCGTGGTGAATTTTATCATCAAAAATCATCTGTTGATGGCACGATTCTGGCAGAAACATGATCTTGATGACCCCCAGACTTCAGCTGCATTTTCAGAATTGGTTGGCGACCCCGACCAGCTCCGTTATTTGTATGTCCATACGTACTGCGACGCCCGCGGCACGTCCGCCGATTTGTGGAACGGATATAAAAACGCGCTCCACACCCACCTTTTCACCAGCACCCTCGAACGCCTGACTCTCGGTGACAAAGTTGAAACCCGCCTTCGCGAGCTCAAGGAAATGACCCGTCAGAACCTCATCACCCAAACGATTCCCGGCATCAGCTCGGATGAAATCAGTGCGCATTTCAATCTCCTGCCTGAGCGGTATTTTGTGCAAACCGACTCCAGCGAGATCACGTTGCACATCCAGATGGTCAACCGTCTGCTGCACTCCATCTCCGCCGCCGATTCGCTGGGCTCGCTCCGTCCGGCCATCGAGTGGAAGGACGATCTCAACCGCAGCTACACCACGGTGCATGTTGTCACCTGGGACCGCGCCGGACTTTTCTACAAACTCGCCGGAGCCTTCAGCGTCGCCGGCCTGAGCATTCTCTCCGCCAAGATCACCACGCGCACCGATCATATCGCCATCGACACCTTCCACGTGGTCGAGCCGGGCCGCGGAGTCGTGCAAAATCAGGCGGCGATGGAAACATTTGCGCGCACCGTGGAAGAGGCGCTCGTCGGCAACAAAGACCTGATGCCCGACATCACCGCCCAAGCCAAGAAGCTTGCCAGCTCCCGCTACTCCACGCAAAGCACGGAACTGCCAGCCTCCTTCCCGCCCACGGTCGAGGTGTACAACGAGCTCTCGCTAAAACGCATCATCGTCGAGGTCCAGGCCCACGACCAGATCGGCCTGCTCTATCAGCTGGTCAAAACCATTTCCGATCACGGCTTTGACACCACCTTTGCCCGCATCAACACCGAGCGCAGCATCGCCATCGATACTTTCTACATCGAACCCAACAAGCTCGATGATGACGTGGATGCCGCCCGACTCTATAGTCTTCGCGATGCCTTGAAGGCGATCATCACCCCGGCGGCACTCGCTACGGTGTAGTGGGCGAAAACCGGCTTCCGGACAAAGGGCAGCTTCGACGAACCTCTCCCCCATCCCGACGCGGCCGAAAACTTGGCTCCGTCATTCATTGAGAGCGTTTGGGGCCAGGTTAATTTTCTCTCCCCAAGCCGTCCCATTCGTGTTCAGCTCCCCGCGATGAGTTCTGACGAGACGAAAGACCTGACGGTGCTGTATCAAATTGCCTCCCTTGCCACCCGCTCGGTGGCCACGATCGCACAGAACGAAGTGCTCTCCATTATCATGGCCGCCTTCCCGGCTGAGAGCGGTTCACTTGCCCTCATCAATCCTGACAACGGCCGTTTGGAAATCTGCATCCAGCAAGGCCTGCCGCCCGACGTCGGCGATTTCGCGCTCCGTCCAGGTCAGGGCGTAACGGGCTGGGTTGCACTCCACGGCAAGCCCCTGCTCGTTCCCGATGTCACCAATGAACCGCGCTACATCGCCGCGCGCCAGGGGGTGAAATGCGAAATCGCTGCGCCGCTCATCGTCGAGGGCAACAATGTGGGCGTAGTCAACCTTGATGCCGATTATGTGTCCGCGTTTGATCAGACTGATCTGACTCGGCTGGAGCGTTTCGCCGCCGAAGCCGGGGCCGTGCTCCACCGCCTGTGGCAGTTGGAGCGATTGCGGACCAACTCCGCCCGGCTCACCACGCTGGTTGAACTCGGCCACGCTCTCGTGGCGCAACTCGCCTCGGAGGACTTGCTGTCCACCCTCACCCAAAGCGGTCGCGCGCTATTCAGTGCCGAGCTGTGCCTGTTGCACGATTACGATAGCGCCACCCATGAGCTCCGGCTTCACGCCTGGTCGGCCACGGACACGCTTTCCTCCGGCGCCCTGGCGCTGCAGCAGCAAACCGTGCCCGCCGACCATTCGCTTCTCGCCGCCGTGATCCGAGCCGGCAAGCCCATGGAGTTCCAGCACATCGACGGCCCCGGTTACAGTGAAGCCGCGGATCTGCCGCCCGACCGCTCATTGACCTCCGCACTCGCCGCCCCGCTTTTCCGCGAAGGCACCCCGGCGGGCGTGCTCTCCGTTTTTCACACCACTGCTCATCGCTTCAACGACGATGAAAAGCGCCTGCTCGCCGCGCTGGCAAGTTTTGCCACGGTCGCCCTCCAAAATGCCCGGCTCTACGCCCGGGTCTTCCAATCCGAGGAAACCCTGCGCAAAAACGAAACCCTCACCACCCTCGGCATGCTGGCCGCCGAAATCGCCCACGAGATCCGCAATCCACTCCTCGTCATCAAACTTCTCCACGGTACCCTCGGCTCCGACTTCCAACCCGACGATCCGCGCCGTCGCGACTTGCAGGTCATCACGGAAAAAATTGAACAGCTCGAAGGCATCGTGTCCCGCGTGCTCCAGTTTGGACGCACGCCCTCGACGTTGCATTCCCGCTGGTCGCTGGCTGAAATTCTCGACGACACCCTCGTGCTCCTGCGCGCCAAGCTCGCGCAGGCGAGCGTCCAACTGCATTGCACCCCGCCCCACCGCTCCCTGTTGGTCGAGGCCAACAAGGGCCAGTTGCAACAGGTCATGCTCAACTTGGTGCTCAATTCCCTCCATGCGATGCCGCACGGTGGTGAGCTCACGATTCTCTGCACCGAGGAAGTCCTCGCCGGAGCGCGCCTGGTCCACCTCAATATGACCGACACCGGCACGGGCATTCCAATCACCATTCAGCCGCGCATCTTTGAGTCCTTTCTCTCCGGTCGCGCCGACGGCACTGGCCTTGGGCTCGCCATCGCCAAACGCATCATGAAGGACCATCACGGCGAACTCACTCTCGTCAGCACCAGTCCGCGCGGCACCACGATGCGCATCACGCTGCCCATGCTGCCGGGTTAACTCCCCGGTGCGTACGTTGGTGCCCCACCCCTGAACTTTCCCGGGCTACTGCCCCTTGACCCGGATGGCAAATGGCAGTTGCGAGAAACCCCGGCCCAACTCGGCGGTGGGCACTTCATTCGCCGTCGTCTGCGTAACCGGTCCCGCCGGCGGAGGGCTTTCGACGGGCGTGGTACTGGCAAGCACCGTCAGCGTGTTAAAGGCCAGCCGGATATCCTTATGTTTCTCCAACTCGAGAAGCAGCCGGCGATTGATGCGGCTTCGCGTGGTGGATGAACTCCGGTAATGGCACACATAAATCAGACTGAAAGTCACGCCGCTGTCGGCGATTTTCGTGTAGATTTTCGGACGGTAATCGGCGTCGTCGACCCCGTAATGGCGCTCCATCATCGCCGCCGCATTCCGGGCGAGCTCGAAGTCCGCGCGGGTTTCATCGTCCAACACCTGCTGAAAAAAGTCCGTGGCTTTCACCAGCGGCGTGTCGAAGGTGATCGTCAGATCGAGCTTGTTCCAGACATAGGGGAGCCCGCGGGAAAAGTTAAAAACCTTCGACTTGAACACAAAATGATTGGGAATAAACAACACACGGCCGGTGGGCTGATCCGCTCCGAGCCAGTTGTTGATCTCCACCAGGGTCGTGCTGAGGATTTGAACATCGAGCACTTCACCGCGCACTCCGTCGACTTCCAGCCGGTCCCCGATGGTGAACTTGCGGCCGAGCATGATCGCAAACCACGCAAAAAAAGAGGCGAACACATCCTGCAGCGAGATGACGATCGCCGCACTCACGAGGCCGAGCGTGGTCGCCAGCAGCGCGATATCCTCAATCAGGTAAATCGCCACCACGGTCGCGATCACCGAAACGACCGCATAGCGCCCGATTCTCCGCGCGAGAAAAAGCCCCTCTTTCTTGTAGAGCCGTGGCAGCAATCCCCGGCTCAACAGAATATAAATCAAGATGACCGTCAGCGTGGCGGCGGTCGGCACGTAAAGCAGCTGAAGATAACCGGCCTGCAGCTCGTGTAATTGGTCCTCGATATACCGGCCCTGCAGTTCGCTGAGGGCGCGGCGGATCCCGAGCAGATCGCGCGACTTCCGCAGCGCCTCCACTTGGTCCGTGAGAAAAGGCAGTCGCTCCCCGAGCATGTTTTTCCTCACCTGCTCCGTCGCAAGCACCTGCTCCACGCGGGGATTCCGGCGCAAAAACCCGGTCTGCTGCCCAAGCAGCTGCAACTCCTCGTCAACCTTGCCGAGCGTTTCCCGGGCGACCCCAAGGGCCGCCTCGCTGTTACGGAGGCTTTCATCCAGATTCACGATGCGTTCCTTCAGCGATTCCACTGTGTCGCTTTCGCCCATGAGCTGGATTCGCTGGGAGAAAAGATTACGGAGCGAAGGGCGGCCGGAAGCATCCGTGGTGCGGATGCGGTCGCGGAAAACCTGAGCTTGGTGCACGAGGTCAATCTCATCCTCGGCCGCCACCTGTTGCAGGGCGATGGCCCGCAGCTGCTCATTCGCCGTGTAGATCTTTTCCTCGAGGGTCGCACGTTTCGTCGCGGCGGCGGCATCGGCGGGAACTGCCCTTCGGGGCAGATCGGCCAGCGCGCGGTACATCGCGTCGCGATCAGCGGTGGCCGTGACCCGCCGGCCGGCGAGGTCGCGCAAACGTCCCTCGGCCACAGTCGAGTCGAGCGGCACCGACTGCAGGGTTTCGCGCAATTGTTCGCGCGGCGACAGGTTGTGGCCGACGCGGAGGGCGTGTTCCTGTTTTTCCAAAGCCTGGCGCTTCTCCAAAATAGCCAGCTCCTGCTGGAGCAATTCAAGCCGGTAGGCCAACCGCGACCGTTCCGTCGCACTCGCATTGTCCGCCGCCATCGTTTCGAGCGTGCGGATTTCATCCTTGAGCTGGCTCAGGCGCTCGTCATCCCGCGCCGCGCGAACCAAAGGCAGACACCCGAACAAAACCACCAGCAGCAGAGGAAAAAAACGTCTCATAAAATGGATTCGGGAGAAGGAGGTTTCTGCGCGCAACCAGCTTGGGCTCACTCCTCCAACTCGACGTTCCAGTAGGCAACATCGAGAAAGTCCTTCCACTTTTCGTGACCGTGGTTGCCCAACACCAGAGAGATAACCGGCCGCCACTTCGGTTTGACGGGCTTGCGGACCAGCCGCATGTGCGCCTCGTGCGGCAGCCGGTTGGCTTTGCGCGAATTACACTTGATGCACGAACAGACGATGTTTTCCCACGTCGTCTTGCCGCCGTAATGCCGCGGAATCACATGGTCGAGATTGAGGAGCTCCCGCGCAAAGGCATGCCCGCAATACTGACACTTGTCGTCATCGCGCTCGAAAACATTGTTGCGCGTCAGCTTCAGTTCCTTGGAGGGCAACTTGTCGAAAAAAGTCAGCAGAATGACCCGGGGCAGGCGGATGCTCCGGTTGACCGTGTGCACGGTCTCCATCGCATCGACGGGCGGATTATACCCGGAGAAATCGATCCAATCCATCAGGGAATAGGTGTGGAACGCATCCACGGTCTGATGGACGACCTGCGCATGCTCGCGGGCCAGCAAGGCAAAAGCGCGACGGGCGCCGATGATGTTTACCGCCTGCCAAAGGCGGTTCAGGACGAGCACGGGTTGATCGAGCACGGCTTCCATACGCAACGGGGCTTTGTGATATTCGCGCCCCATTATCCTGTCAAGCAACGGGCGGCAGCGGCCCAAGGGTCAAATTACCCTTCATCCCGCTCAACGCTTTCCCGCCGGTGGCGCGGTTCGCGTCAGAGCGCGAATTTCCCCGGCAAAATCCGGATAAGCGGCCATCAAGGTCACGCGCTCACCCAATTCGAAATCCTCCCAGACAAATTCCGGGGCTACGATACACGACATCAGCGCCCAACGTCCGCCGGGGAGCAGGCGTGTGGCCTGCCAGGTCGCAGCCGGCACGATGTTCTGGGGATACTCGCCCGCCGCCGGATTCAAGCCCAAGCGCACCCACTCACCCCGCCCATCCGGGCTCAACCGCAGCGACTCCACCGCGTCACCGGCATGGAAACACCAGATCTCGTCCGTCTTCAATCGGTGCAACGCCGAAAACCCTTCCGGCGTGAGCAGCGAATAGATCGTGGAATAAGCCCGCCGGCCGCTCACCGGCAGAATCAGACTCGATTCCGCCGAGCGGCGGAAATACCCGCCTTCCTCCGCCAGCGGCTCCAGCTTGAACAGCGCCGCGACTTCGCCGGCCGCATAGTATTCGGGCGACAGCGGCTTGCGATCCATGCCAGGGTGGCTGGGAAAATCGCTGGTCATCCTGATCGGCGGCGGGAAGCGGAAACCGATTACTTCGCGTCCGGCGAAACGACGGCGACTTTGAGCGATTGGTTTTTCACCCGGATGCCCGCCAACTTGCTGGTCACTGCTTCCGCGTGCTCGCTGATGACATCCACATGGGTGTGGTCTTCATGAATGTCGATCGCCCCCACGATGTTCGCCGGCAACCGGGTGACACCGGCGATTTTCCCCACGAGATCGGCAGGCGTCACCAGGTGGGCGCGACCCACATTGAAGGAAACCGTCGTGTAGCCCGGATCGCGGCCCGTGCGCGGCTTGCGCTCATAACCGGATTTTTCGTCGGCAAATTTCTTGACCGGTTTTTCGTAGCGCGGTTTCTCCGCCATCGGCACAAACGCCGCGGCGGCCGGCTTGGCTGCGGGCACGAAGGCGGCGCGGGGCGCTTCCGCGCGCGCCTGGCCAAATTCCTTTGGTTTCATCGCGACCGGCGCGGGCACAGCGGCTGCCACCGCTGCAGCGGGCGCGGCCAGCGTGGGGCGCTCAATCTTCGCCTTGGCCTTGGGCGCGGCGCCGGTCTGGTCGGCTTCCGCCCCCTGCATCATGTGAATCAGCGCAGAGGCGATGTCCGTGCTGGTGTAACCCTGTTCGAGCAGCCGGTCGAACATCTGATCGTGCGGGCGGAATTTCTTTTCATCGAGCGTCGCACGCAATTTTTCGACGAACACATTGCCCTTGGCCTCCTCGACTTCATCGAGCGAGGGCACGCGCTCCCGGCGGATTTTGAGCCGCGCATAATGGATCATGCTTTGCAATTTGTAGAGTTCGCGACCCGACACGAAAGTGAAGGCCCGGCCCTTCTTGCCCGCGCGCCCCGTGCGGCCGATGCGATGAGTGTAATCCTCGCCATCGTTCGGCAGGTCGAAGTTGAACACGACTTCGAGATCGTCCACGTCGAGCCCGCGGGCGGCAACATCGGTGGCAATGAGAAATTCGAAACCGCGGCGGCGAAACTTGTCCATCACACGCGTGCGCTGCGCCTGGGTAATATCACCGTGCAGGCGGTCGGTGGAATAGCCGCGCGCGTGCAGGTGATCGTCGAGTTCGTCCACCATGATCTTGGTGCTGCAAAAAACGATGCCGAAGCGAAAATCATGCAAATCGATCAGACGCGTGAGCACCTCGATCTTCGAGCGTCGGTCCACTTCGTAGTAAACCTGGTCCACCTGCGGCGCGTTCGCCGCGTGCGCCTCGATGCGGACCCACTCTGGATTGCGGGTGTAACGCTTGATCAAATCCTGAATCATGCGCGGCATCGTCGCCGAGAAAAACAGGCACTGCCGTTCCGCCGACACTGACTTGAGGATGTGCTCAATGTCGTCGCGGAAACCCATGTCGAGCATCCGGTCGGCCTCGTCGAGCACGATCACCTTCAAGTTGTCGAGCTTCAGCGTGCCGCGCTCCATGTGATCCATCACGCGACCGGGCGTGCCAATGACCACTTGCGCACCAGCCGCCAGCGCGCGGAACTGCCGCTCATAGGATTGACCGCCGTAAATTGGCACTTCCATCAGGCCGCGCTTGAAAAACGCCAGCTTGCCGAATTCCTCCGACACCTGCACCGCAAGTTCACGTGTCGGGCAGAGCACCAGTACCTGCACTTTCTTCAACTGCACATCCACTTTCTCAATGGCCGGAATCGCAAACGCCGCCGTCTTGCCCGAACCCGTCGCAGACTGGCCGACCACATCGCGTCCGGTCAGGGCAAACGGAATCACCGCGGTTTGAATTGGCGATGCTTCCTCGAAACCCATCTTGTCGACAGCCTTCAAAATTTCCGGCGATAGGCCGAGTTCACTGAACGGACGTTTTTCCATGGGAGCAGCGTGGCCGGCTACGGGGAAAAAGAGAGATTAAAGTGCGCCACCGTAAAAAATGCCCGTCATCCGGCCCGTTTCGAGCAAGTTACACGGGCTGGGTAGTCGCCAAACTTGATTGCTGCGCGCCGGAACTCATTCTCGGGCTCGTTACTGTTCTTTCACCGCCTAAGGCGACGCCGCTTCCTCGGCGTTTTCACGGGGAACCCAAATTCCGCTGCGCTTCTGCTGAAAAGCAAAACGCGGCGGACGGGGCGA
>JANYDX010000445.1 GCA_025363395.1 Verrucomicrobiota bacterium | reverse complement strand
ACTATATGCCATGGCAACGGCAGCGTTCCCAAGCAATGCCCGGCCTCACGGGACTCTGGCAGGTTTCAGGAAAAAACCGCACGACTTTCAACGAGATGGTCCATCTGGACATCCGTTACACCGAGACAAAATCTTGCGCGTTGGATCTCAGAATCATTCTCCTGACAGTTCCGGCCCTGCTGGTGCAGACTTATGACACTCGGATGGCGCGGCGGTCGACTGCACTCCCGGCGAAGCCGACTGCACAATTTGCAATGGGAAAAGTTCCCGTGGTGTCGTAAGACGTGACTTGGGCAGGCATGCACCAACCAGCGTCTGCACGACGAGCAAGTTGGGCCCGCTCTTTCTGCTAATCGATTGTTTCAACGATCCGACATCCCGGTTGGTTAACAGTAAACGTCGCCAGTTTTGACAAGGAAGGTTTTTTGGGTGCATTCGTTGCGATGAGCGACAAGCCAAGGATTCCTCAGAACGCTTCGGCGGCGAACAAACCTGCGGCTCCAGTGAGCCCCATTGATTCCTTTGCTCCCGGGCGCAGCCTGCAACTGGGCGTCGATAGCTTTGTCGAAACGAGCTTTGACCCCGCCCGGCGCGCCGCAATCAGCGAAGTGGACCGCGTGCGTGACCTGCTGGAGGAAATCGAACTTGCCGACCAGGTTGGCCTGGATGTTTTCGGTGTGGGCGAGCATCACCGCAGGGAATACGTTTCCTCGGCACCGGCGGTTATTCTTGCGGCGGCGGCGGCGCGGACCCACCGCATCCGACTGACGAGTGCCGTCACCGTGCTCAGTTCCGACGATCCCGTGCGGGTCTTTCAGGATTTTGCGACCCTGGATCTCATTTCCCGCGGCCGGGCGGAAATAGTTGTGGGCCGCGGTTCGTTCATCGAGTCGTTTCCGCTCTTCGGCCATGATCTGGAAAATTACGACTCCTTGTTTTCCGAGAAACTCGACCTGCTGCTGAAGATCCGCGCCAGCACGGAGGTCCATTGGTCAGGGAAACATCGCGCCGCGCTCACGGGGCAGGGAGTCTATCCACGTCCGGTGCAAAATCCACTGCCCATCCGGATCGGGGTGGGTGGTACGCCGCAGTCGGTGGTACGGGCGGGTACGCTCGGTTTGCCGTTGGTGCTCGCAATCATCGGAGGTGAACCGCACCGCTTCCGCTCCCTCGTGGATCTTTATCGTCAGGCCGGGCAGCGTGCGGGCCATGCCGCGGAGAAACTTTCCGTGGGCATTCATTCCCTGGGATTCATCGCCGATCACGCGACTCAGGCCGCTGACGAATACTTTCCGGCGTACGCGGACGCCTTCACCCAAATCGGAAAGGAACGCGGGTGGGGGCCCATCACGCGGGGGCAATTCGATGCCCTGCTCGGACCCACCGGTGCTCTCCTCGTGGGTGACCCTGAGGCCGTCGCCGAAAAAATCCTGATGGAGAACGAGGCGCTCGGTGGCATCTCGCGCATGACGATTCTGCTCAGTGGCGGCGCGATGCCCCACCGCCAGGTGATGCGCGCCATCGAGTTGCTCGGCACCCGCGTCGCCCCGTTGGTGAGAAAGGCCTTGGCCAGCGTTTCGACGTGAGGTTGATTAGTTGGGTCGTTCCACCCGCTTGAGTTGAGGATGATTTCAAACCAGTTGGCGTGATTTGGTAGGAACCTGTTTACCGGCATGTTGGCGCAATGTGCCGGTTTCTGGGAGCGCCTGTAAACACGCTCCCACACACACGAAAGAAAAAGAGGTGATGGGTTTGATCAATTGCCCGGTGAATCTTTATCCAGTGGTCCTTCGCGAGACTTCGGTCCTTCGCGTGAAAAACGGCTTCAGTATTTCTAAGAACCACTCTGGAGTCTCCCCACTGCAATCAGGGACCAACGAGTTCTCCCGAAGAATTGTCATGCGAGGTGCATCTCCAATCAGCGACGGGCCACGCGTGTTCTATCCTCAATTCCTCAACCGCCCAAATAAACGAGCCACTCGTGCCAGCTGCCGGGGTGGAGGCTCACAAAGAATTGCAAACCGGGGCGGCGGTTGCGCCGGGAGGGAATGGCGCGGACGAAATGGCAGGCGAACTTCCGTGGGCTCTGCGCGAATCGAGCGCGATTAAATTCCACCGGCCACACCACCTCAGGCCGAGCGTGGTTCAAATGTTGGCAGAAACCAACGGCGTCTTCCGCCGCGGCATTTTTCGGAGCCAGCAATGCGGTTCGCCCATAGCGCAGAAATGCCGGCCAGCCTTCATCGCCGAGCCGCTCACAGGTGCACGGAAGCAGCCGGCGGATCACCTCAAAACGTTTCCGCAAAATCACGCGCGCCTGAAACTCCAAATCAGACGTCACCAGTTGCAGGAAGGCAGTCCGGTCGTTTTCGCGGACGCCCATGCGTCCCGCCACCGCGTCCCGATCCGCGGCAAACGCGTCGCGCAACTCCCCGTCGTGAAGGAGCCGGCCCAGCACAGTGACAAAATCAACGCTGGCCAATGATGCGCTCCAGTTTGGCGACCTCGGCTTCCAGCCCGTCAACCTGCGGGATGTCCTCGTCGCGTTCCAGGATGACCGACTTCACCGGGGCGTACTCGGCCACCGCGCGGGCCAGTTCAATCAGCTCCTCTTGGACCGGCGCCGCATGCGAGTCGGTGTAGCGGTCACCGTCGCGGGAGTATCCGACGATATGAAGCTGTTGAATCCGGCGCGGCTCGATCTCGCGCAACCACCTCAGGGGATCAAAACGATGATTGCGGCTGTTGATGAAAAGATTGGTCACATCGAGCAAGAGGCCGCAGTTGGCGCGTTCGCACAATTCGTTCAAAAATTCAGTTTCGCTCAAATCCCCCTCCAGCTTCAGGTAGGAGGTGATGTTCTCCAGCAGCATGGGCTTCCCGCAGCCTTCGGCGACTTCCCGCGCGTGATCCGCGATCACCTTCACAGCCTCGCGCGTGGGCGGAACCGGGTTCAAGTGGCCCAAATCGACGTCGGCGGTGCGGGTGAAAGCGATGTGTTCGCTGACCCAGTCGGGATCAGCCGCCTTCGCGATCAGGACAAAGTGGTTGAGCCGCTCCGCAACGAGCGGACCCGGCGTGCCCAGGCTCAGCCCGAGTCCGTGCACGAACAGCCGGTATTCCTGTCGCAGCTGCCGCAGGTGGGCCTCGTCGCGCGCACTGAAATGTTCCGCGGTGAGCTCCAGACTATCCACGCCGCACGGTTTGCCGCGGATCCAGTCGGCCATCTCCCCGCGGTAACCGACGCCAACGGTCATGATCCTCCACAGCCTCCACAACCGCCTCCTCCTCCGCACCCGCCACCACCACC
>JANYDX010000444.1 GCA_025363395.1 Verrucomicrobiota bacterium | reverse complement strand
TTGGAGCGTGTGGGGCTCGATCCTGTCGCTGTGGCCGGTGTGGGTGATCTCGGCGGGCATAGACGTCATCGGCGCGAGCCTCAAGAGCCCCGCGGTCCGCGTGCTGTCCGGCCTCGTGTTCATCGCGGCGCTCCTGTACGGCGCACTGGCGGCTCCAGCGGGCGGCCTGTGGATGGGGCCGGACCGCAAGGACAGATCCCGGGAGAATCTCGCAGATCTGGTCCGGGCCCGGATGGGTGAAGGGGTGGCCAATGTGCACCGCATCGATGATGAAGCCAGCGGCCTTGTGCTCTATGCCAAAACCAAGCCGGCCCTCGATTTCATCAGCGGCCAGTTTCAGTCGAAAACGGTGTTGAAACTCTATCACGCGCTCGTCGCCGGCTTGCCGGACAAGGATGAATTCACCGTGGATTTTGTCCTCAAGGAGGACGAGGCCAAACCCGGAACCATGTGCGTGGTCAAAAAACACGGCAAGGCGAGCGAGACTGAATTCAGCGTGCGGGGGAAGTATCCGCAGCCGGGCGATCGGCTGGGGTTCGCTCAGGTTGAGTGCCGTCCGCTGACGGGCCGGATGCACCAGATCCGGGTCCATCTTGCGGCGTCGGGAACTCCGATCCTCAACGATCCTCTATATGGGAACGATACCCGGTTGCTCCTCTCCGGCCTGAAGCGTGGCTACAAGGGTCGCACCGACGAGAAACCGCTGATTTCCCGGCTGGCGTTGCACGCGTGCGCGCTGACCTTCACCCATCCGCAGACGCGCGAGAAGCTGACGCTGAATTCTCCTCTGCCCAATGATTTTGCTGTGGCGCTTAAATACCTAGATAAATTTGCCGCGGCTAAATCGCGGGGCTGAGAGGGATTTGAACACCGGGCGTGAACGGGGGCGGATTTCGCCCGTTCGCGTTTGATTAATCCGGGGGTTCCGTTGTTTTGTAGCTCACGAATCTTTATCCATGAGCAATTTTTTCCCGGTGACTCACTCGCTTGATCCTGAGGGGATCGCCTGGATTACCTTTGATGATTCGTCGGCTCGGGCGAATGTTTTCAACCCCGCAACGCTGTCCGCGCTGCGAGCCAGCTTGTTCGCGCTGGCCACAGACTTGGCGGGCCCGGGGTCCCGGATCAAGGCGGTGGTGATCATCAGTGCAAAGCAACGGATTTTTATCGCGGGTGCCGATTTGAAATGGCTGGCCGCCTTGCCCGATGCAAAAGCCGCGATGCAGGCTGCGCGCGAGGGCCAGGCGGTGTTCGATTTGATCGCCGGATTCAACGTGCCCGTGGTGTGCGCGATTCACGGGGCTTGTGCGGGCGGCGGCTATGAACTGGCACTGGCCTGTGGCTGGCGTCTCGCGACCGATGCCCCTGAAACCCGCATTGGTCTGCCTGAAGTTGGACTGGGCCTCATTCCCGGCTGGGGTGGCTGTACGCGGCTGGCGCGGCTGATCGGGGCGCAGCCGGCAGTGGAGTTTATATTGAAAGCGGCCTTGGTTCCGGCGCCGGTTGCGCTTGCCACCGGTCTGGTCGATGAACTTGCGCCGGCTGCGGAATTGAGGGTCCGAGCCGGGGCGGCGGCGTTGCGATTGGCGGCCGGTGGCGGACCTGCGCGCGCCGTGCCTCCCGCTCCGCCGCCGGATTTTTTCGAAGCGCAGCGCCACATCGCTGCGGGACGGCGACGCGGTCAGCTGGCTCCTCTCGCCGTGCTGGATGTGGTGGAAAAAAGCCTGCGCCTTCCGCTGGCCGGCGCGCTCGAGCTGGAGGCTGATCGATTCGGGACTTTAGCGGCGGGGCCAGCCGCCAAAAATCTCATCCGGATTTTTCTGCTTAAGGAAAAGGCGCGGAAAACCGCCTTGGCGGGTTGGTATCCCGAATCGGCGCGAAGCGCGCCCGCCGCACCCTTCAAGATGATCGGGATTGTCGGCGCCGGCGTGATGGGCTCGGGGATTGCTTATGTGTGCGCCGCGCACGGTTGTGGTGTCATTCTGCGCGATTCGAGCCGGGAGGTGCTCGATCACGGCGTGACGATGATCCGGGCGCTCTTTGCCGATGCCGTGAAACGGGATCTGGTCACCGGGGCTGCGGCGCACCGGATGACCGGCGGTATTGGCATCACCACCAGTCTCGAGGATTTCGAGCTGTGCGACCTCGTGATTGAAGCGATCAATGGAGATTTGAATGAGAAGCAAAAACTTTTCGCGGAGTTGTCCGCGATCATCGGACCCGCTTGTGTGCTGGCTTCCAACTCGCCAGTGATCCCGATGGATGAACTGACCGCCAACATCGTTAATCCGGGCCGCACGATCGGGCTGCATTTTTTCAAACCGGTCAGTCACCTGGCGCTGGTCGAACTGGCACTCGGCTCGCACACCACGGATGCGACCGCTGAGCGCTCACTCGCGTTCGTGAAGACCTTGGGCAAGACGGCAGTGGCCTGCCGGGCGTCGCCTGGTGGTTTCGTGGGCCGAGTGCTGTTTTTCTATCTGAATGCCGCCTGTCAGCTCCGTGAAAAATGGGTTCCCACTGAACTCATCGACGCGGCCATGGGTGATTGGGGCTGGCCGATGGGTCCGCTGCGTCTCATCGATGAGATCGGGGTGGATGTGACGGCAGCGGTTTTTGGCGAGATGAAAAATCACTTTCCGGATCGCTTTGTCGCCAGCACCCTCTGTGGCCGGATGTTGGCGCAAGGACTGAAAGGCCGGGAAAACGGAGCGGGTGGGGGATTTTATGACTACACCGGGGGCCACGAGGTTTTGAACCCGGCTGTCGCGAAGCTGGTGCCCGAATCTCCGAACTCCCAGCCTGAGTGGGATATTAAGACCATTGAGGACCATTTGAACGGGGTTTTGATCGACGAAGTTCGGCGTGCCCTCGCCGAGGGTGTGATCAAGACGTCTGATGACGCTGATCTTGCGCTCATCCTGGGGATTGGCTTTCCGGCTTATCGGGGCGGTTTGCTGGGCTGGGCGAAGGAAATTGGACGATAGTGGAGGCGTTCATTATGCCCCTGGCTTCGTCGGGTCCGGGTCCGGCGCGTGGCGGTCTGATGGCCCCCAAAAAGCCGTTGCTGCCGCGGGCATTTTAAGAAAGCTCCAGCGACGCTCCGCAACTGACCCATGGGCAAAGCCGCCACTCTCAACCAAGAACAAAAGCACTACCTGCTCCTGACGATGCTTGAAAGCCGTCATGGGGACCTGCGCGAGGAAAGTTTGAACCGCCAGGGCAAGGGACATTTCCATGTGTCCGGTCGCGGACACGAAGCGCTGGCC
Organism: Verrucomicrobiota bacterium; assembly: GCA_025363395.1. GTDB lineage: Bacteria > Verrucomicrobiota > Verrucomicrobiia > Opitutales > Opitutaceae > Lacunisphaera. The sequence goes on along the minus strand of JANYDX010000444.1, from coordinate 3,399 downwards.
ACGATCGGCGCGTTGTTGCGGGATGGAGATTTTTTGGCGCCGTATTACCGGGATCGCGGCCTGTGTCTGGGGCGGGGAATGACCACGCCCCAGCTGGCGCTCGAATATTTTTGCAAACGGGATTCTTCCTCCCGCGGCCGCATGATGCCGGCGCATTACAGTTCGCGGGCGCTGAATATCCTGCCGGTCCCGACCCCCGTTGCCGCGCAGCTTCTGCCCGCGTGCGGCGTGGCTTGGGGCCTGAAGCTGGATGAAAAGGAAGGCCTGGTCGTGACCACCGTGGGCGACGCGGCTTCGCGGCAGGGCGATTTTTATGAGGCGGTGAGCTTCGCGCTCGAAAAGAAACTGCCGCTCTTGTTTATCGTTGAGGACAACGCCTACGGGATTTCCATGCCGACCCGCACCATCAATCCGCTCGCGCTCGAAGTGCTGAACCGAGCCCAGTGGCGGATCGTCGAGGGTCGTGATCCGGAGGCGGTGCATGCCGCGGCACAGCTGGCACTCGATCAAATCCGCGCTGGGGGTGGCCCGGTTTTTCTCTGGGTGAAGCTGGAGCGTCTTTCGAGTCACACCAGTTCGGACGACCACACGCTTTACCGTTCAAAGGAGGATCTCGCGTCGCTCGTGCGGGCGGATCCGATCCTCGTGTTGAAGGACCGCATGATCCAAGCCGGCGAGCTGACGGAGGCGCAGTTTGAGCAGCTGGACGCGACGGTGAAGGAAAAGGTCCGCCACATTTACAAGGAAGCGGAAAAGGCGGAAAATCCGGATGCGTCGGAACTGATGATTGGGGTTGCCGGGGCGTTGCCCGAGCTCAACGAGGAGCTGTTTCCCGCGGGAAAATACCGCATGGGAGACTTGATCAACCGCACGCTGCGGGCCGGCCTCGATGCCGAGCTGGGCCGCATGATTTTCGGCCAGGATGTCGAGGATCCGAAGGGCGGCGTCTTCCGGCTCACCCAGCAGCTTTCCACAGATTTTCCCGAACAGGTTTTCAATGCGCCGCTGGCGGAGTCCACGATTTTGGGCCTCGCGGGCGGTTTGGCGCTTTACGGGCGCCGGCCGGTCTTCGAAATCCAGTTCATCGATTTTATCTACCCGGGATTCAACCAGCTCGTTTCAAATCTGGCCAGTATTCGCTGGCGCACGAATGGAATCTGGAAAGTTCCGGCGGTCATCTATGCTCCGTATGGCGCGTATCTGCCGGGTGGCGGGCTCTGGCATTCGCAAGCGAATGAAGCCGTGTTCGCGCATTTCCCGGGCCTGAATGTGGTCGTGCCCAGCACGCCCGAGGATGCCGCCGGTCTGCTCTGGACCGCGATGCACGGCGAAGATATCGTACTGGTGCTCGTGCCCAAACACATGCTTTGGGCCGAGAGGGCGGTCGCCGAACCAGTCGTTTCCATTCCGCTGGGCAAGGCGCGACAATGCATCCTGGGGGACGACGTCACGGTTGTCGCCTGGGGCAACACTGTCGAAAAATCCCATGAAGCCGTCGTGGAATTGCAGGGCGAGGTGGGGGTGGACCTGATCGACCTGCGGTCCATTGTGCCGTGGGACAAAGCGCTCATCGAGGCATCCGTGCGCAAGACCGGACGTCTGATCGTCGTGCAGGAGGACACGGAAAATTGTTCCGTCGGCCAGATGATCATCACACACATCACCAGCCAGCCCGAGTTATGGGCGGCCTTGAAGGCGCCACCGGTGCTCATCAGCAAGGGCAACGTGATGATCGGCTACAATCCGATCTACGAATACGCCGCGTTGCCCGACGTGCCACGCATCGTCGAGGCCATCTGGCGCACCGTGTCGATCGACCTGGCGCGCGCCTCGGCTGCGACCAGGGCGGGTTTATCCCACACGATGGTGGCGCCCAAAGTTCATGCGGTGCCGGAAAGTGCCAGCGTTCCGCAAGGTTCCGTCCTCGCCGGCTCCAATGACATCAGCGTCACGGTGCCAATCATGGGTGAAGGTTTGCGCACGGCCCGCGTGGTCACGCTCAACAAGCAGCCGGGCGACGCGGTGAATCACGATGATGTGCTTTGCGAAGTCGAGACCGACAAGGCGGTTTTTCCAATCGAGGCTTCGTATGCCGGCCGGTTCAAAGAATGGAAAGTCAAACTCGACGACACCGTGCTCATTGGTCAGGAGATCGCGCTCGTGACTGGGAATGCGGCCGGTGGAACGCGCGTGCCGTTCGAACCCAAGGCGACTTTCCCCGCGGCCAAAGCCACAATGGTGGCGCCCACCATTTCATCCCATGCACACTCAACCTTCTCCGGCTCCATGAAAGGCATCGTCCGTCCGCCCGCGTTGAATCCGGCCATCACCAAGCGTCTGGCCACCGTCGTTCCGGCCACCATGCTCCGGGATGTCCGCTGGGATGCCCTGCGCGCCGCGCGCGAAGAGGCCAAGAAAAAACATGGCAAAGCCGCTGCATCGCCGTCCGCCATGATGGCATGGTGCGTGTTGCGGGCGCAGGAAAAACACGCGGCATTCCGCTGTCTCGTGCACAAGGACGGCACGATTCTGGAACAGGCGGACTTCGATTTCGGCGTTGCCGTCGCGCTGGAGGGTGATCGTCTCGCGACTGCTCCGATTTCGGCGGCGAACACCCTGAACTGGCCGGATTTTGTGACCGCCTACAACCGGGCGGTGGAGGAAACGCGCTCGGGCAAGCTGATCGACGTGCAGGCGCCGGTGAACATCACAAGTTTGGGTGCATTCGGAATTGAGAGCGCCACGCCGATCGTGGTGCCGCCTTCCATGGGGACGCTCTTCGTCGGATCCGCGCACGAACGCCTGTATAACGAGAGTGGCGTCATCCACCCGGTGGAAGTCATCACGCTTTCCCTGACTTTCGACCACAAGGTCGTCAATGGCGGTGGGGCCGCTGCTTTCCTGTACGAAATTAAAAATCAGATGGAAGGGTTCAAACTGCCCGAGTGACTATGGCGTGAAGGCCTGACACTCTCGGGCTCTTTTTATTTTTGGCCCGGAACGTAACGAACAGACCGGGGTCTGCGGGCGGAGGTCGGCTCTGAATTGGGGAATGGCACACACTCTCCAATCACTTGCGGCGGGATGAGGCGTTGCCAGATCCGGGCGAACCTATTTTTCTTTTTTTGTCCATGCGCCGTGACGTTACTTTTTTTGCTTTGGTTATGGTTTTTCCGCTGTGGCTGACCGCGGTCGGACGGGCCCAAGCCCCGGTGGAGACTGCGCCGGCCGGGGCGGCTGAGCTGGTCCGGTTGACCGTGGAGGAACAGGCGTGGATCGCCGCCCATCCGGTTATTCGGGCGGGGCACGATGCAACCTATTCGCCTTATGCGATGCAGGACGCGGCGGGGCAGATTGTCGGCATTGATCCTGATTATCTGGAATTGATCGGCCAGCGCA
>JANYDX010000432.1 GCA_025363395.1 Verrucomicrobiota bacterium | reverse complement strand
GTTGAAGGTGCGTTGGGACTGCGTGAGCACGGAGTCAAAATTGGCTCCGCCAAAAACGACCAGCCGGTTGGAGTAGGGCGACAGTTCCCAATTTGAAAAACTCGTCGTGGCGGTGACCGTTGCATCAGACAGGCGGTGGGTGAGTCCAAGGGCGAACGCACTGAAGTCGGTGTCGGACACGCCTTCCTTGCCGCGACTGACTTCGTAGTAGGGTCCGCCGAGCGGTACCAGCGCCTGGGCGCCGTCGCGCGAACGCTGGGCGAGGACGTGGAGAGTGACTTCCAAATCCTTGGCCGGCCGGTAACTCAGCCCGACGCGGCCAAAGACCGCTTTGCGATCATCGACGGTTTGTTTGAGCTGGGTGTTGTAGATGTAGCCGTCGCGCTGGCTCGTGCCGAGGTTGACCGAGGCATCCCATTGCTCGGTGTGCGCGGCCTGCACCGACGCTGAGGCGGAATACTGGGCATAGTTGCCGGCAGACACGCCGAAACGGCTGATGCTTTCGGCGCCGGGTTGGGCGGAGGTGAATTGAATCACTCCGGCGTCACCGGCGCGGCCAAAGAGCGCCGCGGCTTGCGGGCCGCGATAAATTGCCATCTGCCCGAAATCATACAACTCGGTGGGGAAAGTGAAGGCGGTGGCCAGCGGAATGTCGTCGAGGTAAACCGGTGCGGAGGAGTCGCTGAAAAAAGGCGTGTTGCCCAGTCCGCGCAAGGTCGTCGTCTGTCCGAAGCCGCGGGCGCCCCCGTCGTTGATGGAAAAACCTGCCGTCTGCCGGGCCAGATCGGAAAACGCTCCCGAGGAAGGCATATCCGCATCGATGCTGATGATGCTGGGACGGTTGGATCGCACCTGCTGTTCGTTAACCGCCAGGTCGGGGAGTCTGACGACATCCTCCGCAGGCGTGGCGGCGATGACAGCGCCGGGCAGTGACAGGAGACACGTAAACAAGGCTTGGTTGAATCTGGACATCTCTGACCGATTAACTGCTGGCGGCTGGAATGTAAGCTAAAAATTTTTGCAATGAATGAGACGAAACCAACCGCTTTTCCCGGCGTCTACGGGGGCGCCAGAGGATCGCCTCCGGAAAGGCGGTGCAGAAACAGGCGCGGGGACGGGCCTCGAAATGGGGTGGTTGAACTCTTCCTCGGCCCGCAAGCTTGGCCTGGCCTCAATGTCGTGCGCAAGCCGCGTCTAATGTGTGCGAATATGCTCACGGCGGCTGCCTCGGAAATTTCTCGGGGGAAGCTCCGGACCGTCCTGCCAGACCCCGTCGATTAAAGTCGTGTTGGGCAGCGTGATCTGGCCGCGCTGGTGCGTCTTCATCAGGAGCGCGAGTCCCTCCACCGCCCGTTCGCCCACGACCTCATGGCTTTGGCGCATGCCGGCTTTAGCTCCGGCGTGGGGATTGTAATCCAAGGTGGAGATTCCGACGTCTTGAGGAATACGCAAGCCGGCCATCTTCAGCAGTGCGGGAATGTTGCCCCAATTGCCCAAGACCGCATCGATGCGGTTTTCCCGCACCCAAGCGGCGAGTTTCGCGGCCAAGACCGGGTTGTTGGTCGTGGTCTGTAACAGCAGCGGGGGAATGAAGCGCAGGGGCTTGTGCTCGTGGACCTCGATGAGGTAGCCGGCTGTGAATGGTTTGCCGAGCGAGGCATCCTCCAGCGCACCCACGGCCAGACCAATTCTTCGATAACCGAGTTCGAACAGGCGCCGAACCGCCGCGCGCGTGATCCCGCCCTGGTTGTTGGCCACCGTGTGCAGGGACAGATCGAGATGTTGCGACTCGATGCAGAGAGCGCTGAAGCAATCCCATTCCATCGCCAGTTTGCGCAGGCTGACATCCAGCGAGGCGATGATCACCCCGTCGATTCCCCGCGACCGCAAGACCCGGCTGAGGCGCGTTCCTTCGCTCGCGGAATTCTCGATTTGAAAAGGAACGATGCGGTAGCCCATGCGTTCGGCGGCGCGCCGCGCGCCCGTCAGGAACTGTTCGTCGACAAAAAAATGCTCGGTGGGCAGACCCGTCCTTGAGCGCATGATAAACGCGATGGAGGGCTGCGTCTTTGCCGGATCTTTGGAGCTCCGGTAGAAATTAAGCGCGGAGAGCATCGGGTCCGGCCGGTAGCCCATGCTCTCCGCAAGGGCGCGGAGCCGGTTGCGCGTTTCACGGGGGAGCCGGGGATCGTTGCGCAGGGCCAGAGATACCGTGGTCTGGTGGACTTTCGCCGCGTGGGCGACGTCAGCCATCGTGATTCGTTTGAGTGACATCGGCGGGGCAGGGAGTCGTTGGCGTCTGTTATTCTTTAGCAAGCGCAAAGCGGCAATTGCCTGTGGCCATCACGGGTTTCAAATTGTCCCGCCTGGACGAAAAATGCGCTGAGGAAACCCTGGTTTCGCTGCGCAAATCTTCCCCCTCGATTGGGCTCACCCTTACGCCGATTTGTCCGATTAATCCCTCCATATGCCCTTCCTAACGCCGCTCGCAGATAAAACGGAAAATTGGAGGGTATTGGGGGTTACTTTGACGGGTAACGACGCGTCACAAGCTTGTGGTGGTGTCCCATGGTCCGGACGACGCCTTTGCCCACCACTTTTGAAGAAAAATTACGATGCTCCGATTGCAATCATCGCCCCGTTCGCGGTCTGAGGAATCATTGTTGATGTCCTGCTCCCCGCGATCCGAAGTCCTTTCAGCTTTTTATCCGCGCGTGACGTGGGCGTGGACCGCGCTGCTTTGTTGTTTTACTTTGCTGCCCGTCGGAGTGGCGGCTGCAGATTCCGATTTGGAAATCTTTAAGAAGGATATTCAACCGGTGCTCGATGAGTATTGTTACGATTGCCACGGCAACGGAAACAAGAAGGGCGGGGTACAACTGGACGGTTTCACGAGCGAGTCGGGCCTGCACGATCATCAACTCTGGCTGCGGGCGCTGAAAAATGTGCGTTCCGGCATAATGCCTCCCGCGGATGAACCAGGCCTCCCTCCCGAACAGGTGAAGAAAATCACCGATTGGATCAAATGGGGCGCATTCTCCCTGGACCCGCTTAAGCCAGACCCGGGCCGCGTGACGGTCCGCCGGCTCAACCGTGTCGAATACCGGAACACCATTCATGAACTGATGGGCGTGGATTACGACACGCAAAAAGAATTCCCCGCCGACGACACCGGGCACGGTTTCGATAACATTGGTGACGTGCTGACGATCTCGCCGATGTTGTTGGAAAAATACTTGGATGCGGCCCAGTTCATCGTTTCGTCCGTCGTGCCGACGAAGGCGAAGGCTGCCGCGGAAGAGACGATCAACGGTTTCTCTTTTAGTGCCCTGCCCGGGTCGACCGCGGCCGCGGTGCCGCTCGCGCCGCCCACGGTCGGAGACGGGGCGGCGGCACCGGTGATTGAGTTTAAACGCCCCGCCCCAATAGTGAAGGGGACTACTTTGGATCTGTCGTATTACACCCCGGTGACAGTGACCTCCACCTATCGCGCGCCACAGAAGGGTAAATACCAGCTGACAGTGGACCTCCGGGCGGTCGAGCGCTTCATCGACGAACAATTCGACCTCAATCGCTGCCGGCTGGTTTTCAAAATCGACGGGGAAAAATTACTCGATCAGGAATTTGTGCGCGAGGGGGAGGACAAAGCGTTTAAATTCACCTACGAACGCACCTGGACGTCCGGAAATCATGAACTGGCGTTCGAACTCCAGCCGGTCTCTCCTGATCGTGAACAGAAGCGGATGCTGAGGATCCGGCTGAATGCGGTGACGGTGCAGGGACCGTTGGAGAATAAATACTGGGTGAAGCCCAAGGCGTACGAACGCTTTTTCCCGCGCGAGGTGCCGCGGACAGCAAAAGCGCGTCGGGTCTATGCCCGGGAGTTGCTGGACAAATTTGCCTCGCGCGCCTTTCGCCGTCCCGTGGATGCGCCGACGTCCGAACGCCTGGTGGACCTGGCTGAGAATGTATATTGCAAGCCGGGCGTCGCCTTCGAAACCGGCGTCGCGCAGGCGATGGTCGCAGTGCTGGCGTCGCCGCGGTTTATTTTCCGCGACGAGGAGACGGAGCCCATGCGGCCCGGCCAGATTTATCCGCAGGTGGATGAATATTCCCTGGCGTCGCGCCTGTCGTATTTTTTCTGGTCGTCCATGCCGGACGAAGAGCTCTTCAAGCTGGCCGGCGCCGGCCGCCTACGCGCAAATCTGCCCGCCCAGATCTCGCGCATGTTGGGGGATGCGCGCTCCGCGCAGTTCGTGCGTAATTTCACCGGCCAGTGGTTGCAGGCGCGGGACATCACCTCGGTGCAGCTCGATCCTGCCTCCATTTACCTGCGGGAACATTCTGATCCGGCGTTGGAGGGGGCTTTTGTGACCTACCTCCAGATCAACCCGATTCCGGAGGAAAAGCGCACGCCGGAACAAGTCGCGGCCATGGCCAACGCCTTGAAGGTCTATTTTGCGTCGCTGCTGGTGCCCAAGCCAAAACTGACCGTGGAGTTGCGCGAAGCCATGCTGCAGGAAACCGAAATGAGCTTCGCTTACCTCCTGAAAGAGGACCGGAGTCTGTTGGAAATGATTGAATGCGACTATACGTTTTTGAACGAGGACCTGGCCCGGCATTACGGCATTGGCGGAGTGACGGGGCCGGAAATGCGCAAGGTTCAGCTCGGCCCCGGAAGTCCGCGCGGCGGCGTGCTCACGCAGGGCACCATGCTCGCGGTCACTTCGAATCCCACCCGCACTTCTCCCGTGAAACGCGGCGTTTTCATTCTCAACGCGATTCTCGGCACTCCCCCCGCGTCGCCTCCCCCGAATATTCCGGCCCTGGAAGCGGCCGCCTCCCCCGAGAAGCTCATGAAAATGACGCTGCGTGAAACCCTGGCATTGCACGCGGAGAACGCCCTGTGCCGTTCGTGTCACAGCCGGATGGATCCCCTCGGTCTCGCGCTGGAAAATTTCAACGCGATGGGAGCCTGGCGGGATGTCGAGATGAAGCACACGGTCGAGCCGGCCGGCACGCTGATCACGGGCGAATCGTTCGCAGACGTTCGTGAATTGAAACACATTTTAGTGACCAAACATCGCCGCGATTACTATTATTGCCTCAGCGAGAAGTTGCTCACTTACGCTCTGGGCCGCGGGCTTGACTATCGCGACACCGACACGGTCGATCAACTCGTGGCGCAGCTGGAATCTTCCGGCGGCCGCCCCTCGGCTTTGCTGCAAGGCATCGTTAACTCGGTTCCCTTCCAACAGCGGTACGCTCCCGTTGCGGTTCAAACTGCCGACCAATCGCCCACGCCCGTGGCTACCCCGCAAGGCTGAGTTATGCGCCACCAATTCTCCGTGTCTTCCACGATTCAACTGCCGGTTCAGGGTAAAGAACGAGTCTATTTCAAGCTAAGGCCGCTCCCCCAGTTGCAAACGGCCGTTCGCTTAATATCTAGGACACAATTGATGATACTGCGTTTTCCCCGATCAAAATCCGGACTGCTCAGCGGTTTCATGCGTGCTGTTTTCCGGCGGGCGAATCCGCTGCTCTGCGTGGCTTTGCTTCCACTGGTGGCGGGCGCTGCAGAATCTGATCTGGAGGTTTTCCAGAAGGAGATTCAGCCGGTCCTCGACGAGTATTGTTATGACTGCCACGGCAACGGGAACAAGAAAGGCGGGGTGCAGTTGGATGGATTCGCGACCGACGCCGCTCTCCACGATCATAAACTCTGGCTGCGGGCCTTGAAGAATGTGCGCTCCGGCATCATGCCCCCGGCGGATGAGCCGAATTTACCGCCCGAGCAGGTGAAAAAAATCACCGAGTGGATCAAGCGCGGTCCTTTTTCCCTTGATCCGCTTAGGCCTGATCCGGGCCGGGTGACGGTACGCAGGCTCAACCGCGTGGATTACCGGAATACGATTCGCGAACTGCTCGGCGTGGACTACGACACCCAAAAGGAATTTCCCGCGGACGACACCGGCCATGGCTTCGACAACATCGGCGACGTGCTGACGATCTCACCCATGTTATTGGAAAAGTACCTGGACGCCGCCCAGACGGTCGTGGCTTCCGTGGTCCCGACGAAATCGAAGACGATGGCCGAAGCTGTGGTCGAAGGCCGGTCATTTGTCGCGGTGCAACCCGCCCCGCCGGCTCCTGCTGCCGCGCCAGCCGCGCCCAAACCTCTGGTCGAAGTTCCGCCGGTCGCCGCCGCACCCGCGCCGGAATTCAAGCGGCCGGCGCCAGTGGTGGCCGGCAAGTCTTTGGAGTTGTCTTACTACACGCCTGTGATTGTGCGCGCGACGCACCACACGGCCCAGGCAGGGAAATACCAGCTGACGGTCGATTTGAAGGCGGTGGAGAAATACGTGGACGACCAGTTTGACTACAATCGCTGTCAGTTGATTTTCAAAATTGACGGTCAGACGATGCTTGATCGTGAATTTGTACGGCAGGGCGAACAACTCGGTTTTAAATATGCGTATGAACGCGACTGGACCGCGGGCGATCACGAGCTGACGTTTGAAATCAAGCCGCTGAGCCCGGATCGCGAACAGAAACGACTGCTCCGCCTCCGGCTGGACGCGGTTACCATTCAAGGTCCCGTGGCGAAGGAATATTGGGTGCAGCCGAAAGGGTACGCACATTTTTTCCCGCGCGCCGTGCCGGGAACTGTCGCGGAACGCCACGCCTACGCCCACGAATTGTTGAGCCGGTTCGCCACCCGGGCTTTCCGCCGGCCGGTGGACCCGCCCACGGTGGACCGTTTGGTGGAATTGGCGGAGGGTGTTTCATCCCAGCCGCAAAGCACCTTCGAGACTGGGATCGCGCAGGCGATGGTGGCTGTGCTGGCTTCGCCGCGTTTCATTTTCCGCGAGGAGGATACGGAGCCCATACGTCCGGGTCAGACTTATCCCTTGGTCGATGAATATGCGCTGGCGTCGCGGCTCTCTTATTTTTTCTGGTCGTCGATGCCCGACGAAGAACTCTTTCGTCTCGCCGGGGCGGGCCAGCTGCGCGGGGGCTTGCCAGCGCAGATCACCCGGATGTTGAAGGATCCGCGGTCCGCGCAGTTCGTGCATAATTTCACCGGTCAGTGGCTGCAGGCCCGGGACATCGCTTCGGTGCAGGTCAACGCGTTCGCCGTCTATTTGCGGGAGCATCCGGACCCCGCTCTCGAAGAAGCCCAAGTGACATTCCGCCGGATCAACCTGATCGCGGAGGAAAAACGCACCCCGCAGGAAGCCGCTGATTTCGCCAAGGCGCGAAAAGCCTTCTTCGCCTCATTTCGCGCCCCCAAGCCGACGCTGACGGGAGATTTGCGGCAGGCCATGCTCCAGGAAACCGAAATGGATTTCGCCTACCTGCTGAAAGAGGACCGCAGCCTGTTGGAACTGATCGAATGCGACTACACGTTCCTGAATGAGGATCTGGCGAAGCATTACGGTATCAGCGGCGTGACCGGACCGGAAATGCGCAAGGTCA
>JANYDX010000403.1 GCA_025363395.1 Verrucomicrobiota bacterium | reverse complement strand
TCCCGTGGGTTGCGCTGGACCAAGAGCGGTTCCGCTTTGGCCCAGAGTTCATTGGACACCTCCCACGATTGTATCTTCGCCACAGACGGAATCTAGCCCGACGAGGAAAATAGACTCAATCTTTAATTACGGATAAGCTCTAAGTCACTGCTGACGTTCCTCTCCGCCCTTTAATTATGTTGCGAGATTGGCGCCTGCATCAGAGGTAGCGCCGGGCACACGCTCCATATTTCCTTCTCAACATAATGCGCCCAGCAACCGACCCACGCCACGCCTTCGTGCTCGCGGGTGTAGGCCAGGTACGCGCCGTAGGCATCGGATTGCAGGATGCCGCGGTAGCCATTGAGCAACGCCGTGAGCTCTCCGTGCTGGCGCGTCAGCCGCCAGTCGAAGACGACATCACCCCCGGGTTTGCTGATGACCCACAACCAGCCTTGAGTGGTCCCGCCATTTTTTTCATCGGGGTCGTTGCAGCGGATCGGCGTCTCATCGGCCTGGATGTAACCGCCGGTCAGCAAGTCGTGCTGCATGCGTTTGTAGAGTGGTTCCAGCCACTCGGCCCCAATCCGCACCCAGTCGTTCATCGTTTGGCGGGTGATCTTCGCTCCCCACCGCGCCAGCATTTTCTCCTGTCGGAAAAGCGGCAAGTGATCGCAATATTTTGCGATCATCACCCACTCGAGTAGTCCCGCCGAGGCGTAGCCGCCGGCCACTGGCCGCGCCGGGGCCGCGGCGACCAGGGGAGCGCGACTGCGGTCCAAACGGTGCCGGTATTTCGGGCGCACGATTTCACGTTTGTAGAGTTGGGGCGGGGTCACATCGACCTCGAAGGTCCGCTCCTCGCCGATCTTTTCGTAAACGCTCGGATCGGCCAGCACGGCGGCGGGTTCGATCACGACGGTCTCTTTCACCGGCAGGTGCGCAAAGTTTTCCGCGGGGAGGGCGCGAGGAGCGACCGGTCCTTTGGCTCGATCATAAGTGATCGTCTCAACGGGCCGTTCGGCGGCGAGTTTTTCCAGTTCGCCGAGCGTGAGGACCAACTGAGCGCGATCGAGGGTTTCACTTTTGCCCGGTCCGAAGAGTTGCTTTTTCAGCCACGCGATTTGCGTCCGCAGATGTGCATTCTCCTCCCGCAGGAGTTGCATTTCATCGAGGGGAATCGCATTCGCTTTCATCGCGTGCGATCAGTCAGCGCCGCGCGGTGAGAGTTCCCTCACTGGAGAGCTATTTTTACTCAGCGTTCATACCACGGTTTCAGTGAACCGTGTTTGAGTTCGATGCCTCCGACCAGCAGGGCCAAAGCCTCCGGCGCCAGCGAGAGTTTGCTTTGCGACGTACTCGGCGCCGGCCATGAAAAACGACCTTGCTCGAGACGTTTCGCCATCACCCAGACGCCAGTGCCGTCCCAATACACCAACTTCAGTCGTGTGCGCTCCTTGTTGATGAACCCGAACACCGCCCCGCTCTTTGGATCTTCGTGCAGCTTTTCCTGCACCGCCGACCACAAACCGTTAAATTGTTTGCGCATGTCCACCGGTTCGATGGCCACAAAAATTTTGATCGCTGCCGGAAAAGCGAGCATGGTGGTTAACTCCGCAGAGCGCGCACCAGCGCGGCCAGTTCCAAGGCGGTGTTGCCGCGCATCACGGTCCCGTCGACCAGCCTCACTTCCAAGCCCGCTGGAAAACTGGCGGCGGGTGCGACCGGCAACTGCACCTGGGAAAAACGCACCGGTGCGAGGGGCGTGCGTCCAGGCCGCCCGGACTTCAACACCCAACCCGCAAACGTTGAGTACCGCAGGCCCTCACGCCGCGCAAACGCGGCCATCGTCAGTCCGCTGCGTCGATAGTCGCTGACCAACTCGGCGCGCCGCTCCAGCGTCGCTATCCGCCGTCCCCGTCCATCGCGTTTATCTCCCGTCTCAATTAGGAATGCCGGGGTTGTTGCCATTCCCCACTCTACCACCGAATCGCCCCCTGCCTACGTGGTCCCCGACCGGACGTTTACGAAAAAATAGATAGAAAGTGGAATGTTACCATTTTCCGGGAAATGGTAAAACATGATCTCACAGGATGTGGTCGTCGCCCTCAAGTTAATGCAATCGCCGCAGTGGCCGGGCTTCGCGCGCCTACCCGTACATAATATCAGTGCAATGCGAGCCGACAGACGGCATTGTCCGCTTGGTTAAAGGTCG
>JANYDX010000400.1 GCA_025363395.1 Verrucomicrobiota bacterium | reverse complement strand
CAAACCGCTTGGCGAAATCGGCGTAGCCGGCATCCCAATAGGCCTGCGACGTGGGAGGGAAGGCATAGATCGAATGCCAGATCGAGGAGCCAGTGAAACCGTTCACAACGGCCGGCGTGCGATCACCACTCTGGCGGCCGGGTTGCGCGTCAAAGAAGACCCGGGCGGCCTTGGCCGCGAGCGCGAGCTTCTTGGCCGCGCGCCGGCGGACGCCCTCGGGATCACCGTCACCCCAGACATCCGCGGGCAGGATGGATTTGTGCCGCTCGTCGATACGATCGCACACCGCCTGGCCCACGAGATGGCTGGAGATCGCATGGCAACTGAGGCCGTGGTCATTCAGCAACGCCCATTTGTCCTGCACGTATTTTTTGTTAGTGGCGGCGGCATCGACGTCGAAGTGATCGCCCCAACAGGCGAGCTCGACGCCATCATAGCCCATCTTCTTGACGAGCGGGGCGAGTTTTTCGAGTGGCAGGTCGGCCCATTGGCCGGTGAAGAGTGTGACTGGGCGGGGCATGGTGAAACGAGTCTGGGTTGCGGTGAAAAGAGAAGCCGAGCGTTTAACGGACAGGCGATTTAGCCAAGCCTGTTCTCACACAGTTCGCGCGCAATCCGCGAGAGGAAAGGTGAAGCACACCTGCCCCGGGACGCTGCATGGTTTTCGCGCACAAAACCGCGCTCACGCCAGACCAGCATCCTCACTTTACCGCCGCCGGCTGGGCTTTGCACGACTGCCAGGAGAGGAAGCGCCATTGCCCATTCTCTTCGCGCCAGACCGCCAGAAAGTTGAGGTCGTTCTCCACCTTCTGCTCGCCGTTGCTCGCATGGATGAGAACCCGGCCGGTCATGAGAATGATCCCGGGCGCCGCCGGCAGAAAAGTCCGCTCCCGATATTCAAAGCTCTCATAAACCGTCTGGTGGGAGACCAGCGACGCGATGTAGGAAGTCTTGGTGTCGACCTTGCCGCTGGAGTGACCGTAGCGCAGTTCGTCGGAGAAAATTGCCTCCAGCCGCGACCGGTCACCGGCCTTGGTGGCAGCCTGGCGTTCATCATCGGCCATCGCCACGGCTGCGAGGGCACTGGCATTGGCGGCTGACGGTGATTGCGCCGGCGAGCTGGCGGCGCGAACGGAGACGACGAGAAGAACAGCAACCAAACAGAATAAAGTTTTCATGGGGTACGATCCAACAGGGAAGTTTTTATCAACAGAACCAACCAGCAGCCAAGTGCGGCAATCGCCGAAGGGCAAGTCGCGAGCGCTTCGCCACTATCACGCGCGTCGAATTTCCGGCACGTCGATCACTCTCACGCCGTGCGCGGGCTGTTCGACGGCTCGCACGAGGGCGCGGACCATTTGCGCGAGCGTAACAAACCCGAGACGATCCGCCGTCGCCCGCGTCGCCGGAATCCAGCGCAACAACGCAAAAAACGGCAGCAACACCCAAGGCCAGCGGTGGCCGGGACCCAGCACATACCAAGGCCGCAGGCAGGTGGCGTCGAGCCCGCTCGCGGCGATCAATGCCTCGCCCTCGCGCCGCACCGCCACATAGGCCTGCATGACCGGCGCGGGTTGCGCGACACTCAGGTAGATCAGATGCGGACGCGGCGCGGCGCGTTCCACCGCCGACACCGTCGCCTGAATCGAAACCAGATCAATCTCCCGAAACTGCCGCGCTTTGGCGGGACTCGGCTTGGGCACACCCACGAGATGCACCACGGCATCGATCCCAATAAGTCCGGTCCGCACCCCGGCCGCATCAAGCGGGTCGCCGGTCACCCCCTCCACCCCTGCGGGCGTCTTGCGCTCGGAGCCCGACCGCACCAGCACACGCACCCGGTGCCCGCGGCTCAGCAGCACCGGAACCAGGGCCTGCCCAAGATAGCCCGTTCCACCCGTGATCAACACTGAGCGGGAAACGACTGACGCAGATTTGGCCGTGGGTTCTGACATGTTCTATTCAACTCCTGCGTTCGTGCGTTCGAAAGTCGCGCCTCCCCATCGAATCTGTGCCGCTCAGGGGGTAAGCCGCTTCGCAGCGGCCTGCGCTTTAAGACAAAGTTCGGCGGCCTTGAAAGCATGGGCCTGACTCATCGCGCGCTCGGTGCGGTTCAGACAGTCGAGAATCAATTCACCGAAAAATGGAAACCCGACCTGCCCCGTCACGTTGAGGTGCTGCTCACCCTTGTCGTCCACCAGGTAGAGTTGGTCACCCTGTTTGTCGCGGGCGACATCGACATACTTGCGCAGCTCAATGTAACCCTTGGTCCCGAGGATCACCAGACGACCATCGCCCCAAGTACTGAGACCCGGCGGAGTGAACCAGTCCACGCGGACATAGTTGCTCGTCTCATTATTACCCAGCAGCGAAGCCTCGCCAAAATCCTCGAACTCGGGCGTGTCTGCATTGGCGAAATTCCCCACCGCCGCCTGCGTCACCGTGGCGTCAGTCGCGCCGCTGTAGAAAAGAAACTGTTCGAACTGATGGCTGCCGATGTCGCAAAGGATGCCGCCGTATCTGGCCCGTTCAAAAAACCACGCCGGCCGCGCTGGTTTTCCCAGCCGGTGCGGTCCGAGCCCGAGCACCTGGACCACACGTCCGATCGCACCACCGTGCACGAGTTCGCCGGCCTTGACCGCACATTCCACGTGCAGCCGCTCGCTGAAATAGACCATGTATTTCCGGTCGCTCGCCTGCGAGACGCGTCTGGCCTCGGCCAGTTGTTCAAGCGTGGTGAAGGGCGTCTTGTCGGTAAAATAATCCTTGCCGGACTGCATGACCCCGCAGCCGATGGCGCCACGTTCGTTCGGAATGGCCGCCGCCGCCACGAGCTTAACTTTTGAGTCCGCGAGAATTTCATCGAATGACCGAGCCACCTGCACCTGCGGATACTTGGCGCGGAACGCCTCCACTTTTTTCGGATCGGCATCGTACACCCACTTCAATTCCGCCCCGGCCTCGATGAGCCCGTTGCACTGGCCATAAATGTGACCGTGCTCCAGAAACGCCGCCGCAAAAGCAAATTCACCCGGTTGCACCACGGCGCGAGCCTGACCCTGCGGCGCGTAGTTCATGCCATCCGATTTTTGAGCCATACAGGCAAAAACGCCACGCCCGACCGGCAAGTCAATCCCTTTGGAGATCCGATCATTTCCAAGTGAAGCAAAAATTCCTTGTCGGCCAGACCGTTAACCGGGTTATTTCAAATATTGCCGCGATTGCCCCGCCCGCCGTTCCTTGTGCTTTCTGTCGTCGCGAAGCTTATGCAACCAGCCGGCTTGTGCGTTGAGCATTTGCCTTGAGCTTCCAGTCCACCCTGCTCAGTTGCTCGTGATGCCTACCCTCGCGCCGGCCAGGAACAATGCTTCAAATCCAGAGACCCGGGTGGCGCGGCTAAATGGACTGACTGTGCTCCGTTTTGGG
>JANYDX010000365.1 GCA_025363395.1 Verrucomicrobiota bacterium | reverse complement strand
CCGCCCTCCTCCCGCTCCAGCGTATCCAAACCCAGCGCCCGCAAATCCAGCACGGCCCCAAACTCACGAATAAACCGCGCCGCATGCCGCGGCCCAATCCACTCCTCCACCGACGGCGCTAACAACAGGGTTTGATCATAGTCGGCTGAAAGGATTCGGCGCATCCCTTCACCACCGCAACTTATATGCCAATCGATATCCTCCGAGGTTGCGAGACAGCCTCGGGATAACGCGCCGGCGCGTGCCCGCATGCCTCACAGACCCGGCGGCTAGTTCTGCTGGGCAGCAGAACGCCCTACCACCAGGAGGCTTTGCAGACGCCTCTTTAGTCTATTTTTCCGACAACTGAACGCTCTGATGACTCTGCGCCGACTGGCGGGCGGCGTCGAGGATTTCGGTTACGACGAGGTTAATCTCAAGCGAGGAAAGCGGATGCTCGGAGATTTCGCCTCTGACCACTGCGGCAAAATAGGCGATGGGTTCGCGGTACCGGGCGTCGAGTGGAGGTGGATCGAAATCGCGCGTCTTGCCATCGGAAGTCTTCAGCTGAAGCGTCTTTCGATCCGTCACCGCCACTTGCCCCCGGACACCGTAGAGATCCATGTCCTTCCGTCCGATGGGCCAGTTCCACGAGGCTTGGATGATGCCTTGGGCGTGGGGATAGGTCAGGATGATCGTGGCTTCGTCATCCACTCGCGGATAGACCTCCGGTTTGAGTTGCTGCGTCACTGCGGTGACGCGGATCGGGCGCTCGCCCTGCATCAACCACGTGATTAAATCGGCTCCGTAACAGCCGAAATCCATGAGCGCACCTCCGCCATTGAGCACTGGGTCAGTCAGCCACACCAGAAAGGAGTCGGGGCAGCCGATTTCCTTGGGACCCTGGTGGCCATCGCGAACGACCAGCTTGCGCAATTCGCCGATGGCGCCCTGTTTTCGGATTAACGCATAGGCGAGTTCGTGGGAAGGATACCAAGTCGTCTCGTAATTCACGAGGACGTGAATCGAGTGGAGTTTGGCGGCGTGCTGCATGGCCCGGGCGTGCTCCAGGGAAACCGCGAGAGGCTTCTCCATCATCACCGGCACGTGGTGAGCGGCGCAGATTTCGACGACCTGCTTGTGCTCAAAGGTTGAGGTAAACACCATCACGCCCTCGGGCTTCGCTGTTTTGAGCATTTCCTCGAGACTTGAAAACTGCAGGGATGCCGGGATTTTAAAGCGCGCGGCAAACTGGGCGGCAAGGGCGGGTTTCGGTTCGACCACACCCACCAGCTGCACATCGGCCCGCGAAAGGGTTTCCGCGAGATAGCCGTCAACGTGACCGTGGTCGAGGCCCACGATGGCGAGCCGGAAAGGTTGGAACGGAGCGCCGGCGAGGTGGACCGTGGCGTTGAGCATGAGCAGGATTAATCCAAGGGAAAAAAGTTTCATCGGGTCGGTTGAATTGGGGTTCAAGATTGGCAGCTCTCCCGCCCCGGCTCCACACTCTTCAGAAAACCGGGTGGCTTCCCAGCTAGGGATCGGATCATTTTAATCACAAGCCTTCGTGTCTGCAAGGGAACGGTTGTCTCCCCAATCAATAAAAGACGAGCGACAGATGGGCGCCTTGCTGAACGATCCTCTCCGGGCTGTCCTTTGTCTGACTGATTTCATTTGGACGTTGACTGGTACTTTAACGGCGCGGAGTGGTCTATCACCGATGGACGCAGACTTGGGAAAAGAGCTTCCAGCCCGCTTCCAAGCCACCCGGTCGCGTCCTCGTTCATCCCATGCATTTTTTCCTTCTCCCGCCCCGCCGCGTCTGCCTCGCTTTCGCGTCCCTGCTTTTGCTCGCCGGCACCGCACTCGGAGTCGCCGGATTGCCGGCCTTGCCGCTGACCGGTACGCCGCCCGCTACGAATGCGGCTGATGCGGCCGACCTCACCCCCGAAGTGGTCGCGGCGCGGCGCGTCGCCCTGCAGAAGGAGATAGCGACGACCCGGACCGAGTTGGGCAAGTTACCCGAGGGCAAACTCGATGACACCGCCCTTCGCTTGACACAGGAGACCGCGTTGCTGGAACGCATTGATAATGTCTACCTCGAGCAGCAGCACACATTGCAACATGCGGCCGACCTCACCAAGGAAGCCGCGGAAGTAGAGGAACGCACCCAGGCCCGCCGGCCCCCCGAGGTCTCGCTCAAGCCACCCTACGGCGTGCACCTGTTGGACCAGCTCTATGCTGAGCGCGATTACCTTGAACAGGCTCGCGGCTGGTTAAAAACCGACGTCGCCAACGTCACCGCGGCTCTGGCCGAAGCCCGCGACACCCTGGCAGAAAAGGACCGTGCGCGACGTGCCACCCGCGAAGCCCTGGACAAGGCCACGGACCGCGCCAAAGCCCAAAGCGAACTCCGTTTCGCCGAACTCGAAAGCCGTCTCGCCCAGGAAACGGTCAAGGTGCGTGAAAAAGCGCTGCACACTTTGAAGCTTCAGCAATCCCTGCTGGAACCGAAGCAGGCCCTCCTGCGCCCAAGCTTCGACTGGCTGCGCGCCCACCTCGTCGTAGCCGATGATGAAATCGCCGCCGCCCGCGTGCTTCGCGAAAAACGCGAGGCCGAACTGGCCACCGCAATCGCCGCCGCGAAACAGGAGGCCGACAAAGTATCCCGTCTGGTCATCGCCGCGGAGCGGCGGGCGACCAGCGCCAATCCCACCGAGGAACTCGAATCCCGACGCGCCGACCGACAGATCGTGAATCTCACGCTTGGCGTTCTGGCCGCCCAGCAGGAACGCCTGGACGAAGCGGAGAAAATTTCCGACCTGCGCCGGCGCGTCCTGGCGGGCAGCGCCACCTCTGAGGGAATGCGCAGCTGGGACGCGGCCAATCGCGCCGAGCTCGAACGCTTGGAGAAACAGCGCAAACTGCAACTCACCGACCTGGAAAAAAGCCGCGGCGAGTTGCAGGATTTGCAGGCGCGCCTCTCCCGTGCTTCCGCGAGCGGTGAAACCCAGCCGGCCTGGACCGTTGATCGCGCGCAACGCCTGGTGGCGTGGCTGGCGTTGAGCAATGTCGAGTTCGCCGACCTTGACAGCGTCCGCACCGAACGCCTCCGCTTGAAGGAGGAACTCGGCGCACGCGTATCGTCTTTTTCGTGGAGCGACACCACGGCCGCCACCTGGCAGAACGCCAACGCCGCCTGGAACTACGAGGTGTTTTCCGTGAAGGATCAGCCCGTCCGGGTGAAAACAATTCTCGCTGTCATCCTGTTGATCATTTTGGGCCACTGGCTCTCCCGCTGGATGAGCGCCCTCATTGCCCGGACGGTTTTCCACCGCATCGGCCTGAACACCGGACGGCGCGCCGCGTGGCAGACGCTCTCGTTCTACGGATTGTTTCTGATCGTGATTCTGACGGCGTTTAATCTTTTCCACTTATCGCTCACGCAGTTCTCAGTGGTCAGCGGAGCCCTCGCAGTGGGCATTGGATTCGGCAGCCAGAATCTGATCAACAATTTCATCAGCGGCATCATCCTGCTGGTGGAACGCCCGATCAATCAGGGCGACGTGATCGAACTCGATGGCCAGGTGGTGACGGTGCAGGAACTCGGGCCGCGCAGCACCATCGTGCGCTCTGGCGATAATACGCATGTGATCGTGCCGAACAGCCGGCTGCTGGAGCAGTCCGTGACGAACTGGACTCTTTCCGACGATGTCGTGCGAAAAAAAATCAAGGTCGGCGTGGCCTATGGAACCTCCACGCGCGAGGTGGACCGGGTGCTCAAGGAAGTCATGCTGACTCTGGAAAGTGTGAACCGGAATCCCGCGCCCGACGTGCACTTCAGTGATTTTGGCGACAGCGCGCTGGTCTTTGAGGCCCATTTCTGGAGTAGCGTGGCCGGACGGATCGAAGTGGAAACCGAATTGCGCCACCGGATCGCTGAAGCCTTCGCCCAGGCCGGGATTGTCATGTCCTTCCCGCAGCGCGACGTTCACCTCGTAACCTCTCAGCCACTGCAAATCGAAGTCGTGGCAAAAAAATCCGTCTGATCGGTCGTGGCCGACCAGTCCTCACGCTTCAGTCGCCCAACGAGGCACCAAATGGTGCCCCGAAACACGCGAACGGCACGAAATACTTCCATCAGTAGGAGAACAGAGGGAAGGCCTTTCCACAAAACAATGAGGCCATTTTGTCCGACCGCGGAGCGTGCCGTTCTTCTCTGATCGTCGCGCCTGTTCGCGTATTTTATGGCCAATCCCCCTGCCTCAATCCGGCTTGGCTGAAGCGCAATTCAGCTCTGGTTGCAGCCTAACGGCACCAATGTCGCGGCCATCCTCCCATGCAGGTGACAATAGCCTCGACAATGCGGCCCTGCTTCGCCGATGAACTCATTTCACGAAGTACCCCTTTCGTCGTGAACCTGAAAAACCCTGAACAATCCCGCTGGTTTGAGGAGGAAGTCCAGCCCCACGAACCGGCGTTGCGCGCTTACCTGCGGGGTTCCTTTCCCACGCTGCAAGACATCGACGATCTGGTGCAGGACGCCTACGCTCGGCTGCTCAAAGCCCGGAACGCCGGCACCGTCACTCATCCCAAGGCCTATCTTTTCGCCACGGCGCGCAATGCGGCGCTCGATCTTTTTCGCCGGAAAAAAATTGTTTCGATCGAGGCCTTAGCTGAAATCGAGCAGTTGTCCGTCTTAGAAGATGGCCCCGATGCGGCCGAACAGGCCAGCCATGAACAGGAACTCGAGATTCTCACCGCCGCCATCAACGGCCTGCCGGATCGCTGCCGCCAGATCCTCACGATGCGACGGCTGCAGGGTCTTTCCCACCGGGAGATCGCCCAAACGCTCGGGATTTCCGAGCACACGGTGAATGCCCAACTGGCCATCGGCGTGTTGCGCTGCCGCAAACACCTGCTCGCACACGGCGTGCTAAAAGGAGCGCTCCATGCCCGCTGACCACCCCGACATTTTCGGCCAAGGTCCCGCCATCACTGCCATCGAGCTGCAGGCCGCGGAGTGGCTGATCCTGCACGACCGTGGGTTAAATCCCGCAGAACAGCGGGAATTTGAACAGTGGCGGTTGTCGGATACGCGTCACGCCGGAGCATATGCGGAACTCACGGAAACCTGGAACCTCATCGGAGAAGTACGCGATCTGGCCCCGGCTCCTGCAGCGCACACTGCCCTCGCGGTCCCGCGATTCCACTGGCGAAGGCCGCTCCTCTGGCTCGCCGCCGCGGCTTCCGTGGCCCTGATTTTTATCCTCGCGCAACCGTCCGCCTCCCAGTCTCCCGATTTCACGCTAACGGCCTCCACCGAGGTCGGCGGCCTGCGCAAATTGTCGCTGCCCGATGGTTCGTCAGTCCAGCTCAACACGGACAGCGCCATCGACGTGCAATTCAGGGCGAACGAGCGCCGGGTCAGCCTCGTGCGCGGTGAGGCGCATTTTCAAGTCGCGAAGAATCCGGCGCGCCCGTTCATCGTCAATGCCAGCGGGGTCAACGTCCGCGCCGTCGGCACGGCCTTCGATGTCCGCCGGCGACCCGAGGTCATCGAAGTCCTCGTCACCGAAGGCAAGGTGCGAGTGGACGACGCCAAAGGCGGCCAATCGCGACTGACGACTT
>JANYDX010000336.1 GCA_025363395.1 Verrucomicrobiota bacterium | reverse complement strand
AGCGTGCCGGCGTGGCCGATTTTCTTCATCTGCAACTTGCGGCGCAAGTGGTAGACCACGTCGTGCGATGTGAGACCGCTCGGCTTGTCCACTAGCAACACGCCTTCCATTTCCCTGGGTGGTAACAAACTCATTTTTTGGCCCCATCCACGTCCGCCAGCCGCTGTTTCAGCGCGGCGAGCAACTTTGGATAAAATTCTGCAAGCGTAGCCTGGCAGTTCAGGCCCGCGGCATTGGCATGGCCGCCGCCGTTAAACAAGGCCGCCACGGTATCCATGCGAAGTGAGGAATGCTTGCCGCGCAGACTCGCCTTGATCACATCGGCGCGTTCTTCAATCAGCACACCGATTTCCACGCCATCAATGGAACGCGCATAATCAACGAGTCCTTCCGTATCCTCCACGGTCGCCCCGACCTGCTCGAAGATGCCGTTGGGGAGAACGCCGATGCAAATCCGCCCAGCGCCTTCGAGCCTGAGCGAACCGATGTAGGATTGCAGCAGCTTCAACTTGCCCAGCGACTCACGCTCGTAGAGTTCCTGCCCGGCAAGGGCCGGATCGGCTCCGTGGGCCATCAATTCCGCGCTCAAACCAAAAACCCGGCTGGAAGTGGAGGGAAAACGAAACTGGCCGGTATCGGTCATGATGCCGGTATAAAGCGCCTGCGCGGTGGTGCGATCCAACGGCAAGCCCGCATCCAGGAAAATCCCCGCGAGCACTTCCGCCGTCGCCGCGGACGCCGTATCCACGAAATTAAATCGGGCGAAGCCGGCATTCGACAGGTGGTGGTCAAAACACCCCCAAGGATCCGGATACAACTCGCGCAACCGGTCACCGGCCCGGCCGTGATCGGCGCAGTCCGTGTACAGCGCGATCCGGTCGGCGTGCTGGACCTCGTCGCGCTGAAAAAAAGGCGTGTCGCCCACCAGAAACTTGATCCGCCGCGGCACGCGATCCGGGCTGACGCAGATCGCGTCAATCCCCTGGGAAATCAAGACCCGGCACAGAGCCACTTGGGAACCGATGCAATCGCCGTCGGGTCTTTGGTGCCCGATAACTGTCACGGACCGGCCATTGAGTTCCTGCAGGAGGACGGCAAACCGGCCGGCAAACTTCGGGTAGTGGCTCACGGCTTCTTTTCGCCCCGGTCGATTTCACCGAGCAGGGTCTCGACGCGGAGGGTGCGCGGAGCGTGATTGTCGTGCACGAAAGCCAGCAGCGGGACGTGGCGCAGGACCACATTTTTTGCCACGGTCTCGCGAATTTCATTTCGTTTGCCGAGCAGCCATTTGCCGGCTCGGGCCGCATCGGCATCCGGACCCAGGACCGAATAATAGATTTTGGCTTCCCGGAGATCGCCGGTGATTTGCACGCCCGTTATGGTAATGGCAACCGACTCGGAACTGTAGCGCGAATGCAGGAACGCGCTGATTTCGCGCTGCAACAGCTCATTGACGCGAATTAGTCGGTTGCTCATGGCAGTGGCGGACGGAAAGCCGGGGCCGGGTCTGGAGGTCAGGCTCAGAGCGAGGCCCGGACCTTCTGAATTTCAAAGCATTCGATGCGATCACCGGGCTGGTAGCCATCAAAGCCGTCCAAACGAATACCACACTCGAGACCGGCGCGGACCTCGTTGGCGTCGTCCTTGAAGCGACGGAGTGTACCGACCTTGCCTTCGTGAAGAGAGTCCTTGCCACGGCGGACGCGTGCAGTGGCCCCGCGGTTGACCTTGCCTTCGGTGACCAGACAACCGGCGACAAAACCTTTCGCGACGGGGAAAACCTGGCGAACTTCGGCGACGCCGATTTTGTTTTCCTTGAGATCGGGTTCGAGCAGGTCGGCCATCATTTCCTTAACCTTGTCGCCCAATTCGTAAATGATGCCGAAGCTCTGGATCGTGACGCCGTGGTGCTTCGCGAGCGCCACCACCCCATTTTCCTGCTTGGTGTTGAAGCCGATGATCACGGACTTGGAGGCACTCGCCATCAGCACGTCGTTCTTGCTGATGATGCCGACGTCCGAGGCCACCACATCGAGGGAAACCTTGGCGCTCTTGATTCCTTCCAGCACGTTCTTGACCGCTTCCAGTGAACCAAAGACGTCGGACTTGAGGACGATGCGCAAGGTTTTGGCCTGCGAGGCCGCGATGTTCGCAAAGAGCGCGTCGAGGGAAGTATCCTTGGGCACCGCCGCATCCGTCACATCGGTTTTCTTGAGCAAATCCTGCGCCTCTTCGGCCAGGTTTTCGGCTTCACGGGCATTTTTGGCCGAGACAAATTTCACGCCGGAATCAGGCGCGCCCGACCAGCCGATCACACGCACTGGCATGGCCGGAGGAGCTTCTTTCACATTATTGCCTTGATCGTCGAACATCGCGCGGACCTTCGCGTAATGCGGACCGCACACAATGGCGTCGCCCACACGCAGCGTGCCGCGCTCCACGATCACCGTGGCGAGCGGGCCGCGGCCGGCGTCAACTTGTGATTCAATGATGACGCCACTGGCTTCCGCCTTCGGGTTGGCTCTCAACTCCAGCACGTCGGCCTGGAGCAAAATCATTTCCAACAGTTCGGTGATGCCCTGGCCCTTGATGGCCGCGACCGGAACCGTGACTGTTTCCCCGCCCCAGTCTTCCGGAGCGATATTGCGTTCCTGCATCTGCTGCTTCACGCGATCGAGATTGGCGCCCTTCACGTCCATTTTGTTGACGGCCACCATCAGCGCGACTTTGGCGTCCTGGGCATGCTTCAATGCTTCGTCGGTCTGCGGCATGAAACCGTCATCGGCCGCCACCACGAGCACCGCAATATCCGTCACCGAGGCGCCACGCGCACGCATTTTGGTGAAAGCCGCGTGACCGGGCGTGTCGAGAAAGGTGATTTTGCGACCGTTGTGCTCAACCTGATAAGCGCCGATATGCTGGGTGATGCCACCCTCTTCTCCCGCGGCGACATTGGCTTTGCGGATCGCGTCGAGCAGGGAGGTCTTACCGTGGTCGACGTGGCCGAGAATGCACACGATGGGGGCGCGTGGGGCGAGATTCTTGATGTCTTCTTCGCGGGCCTTTTCTTCCTTCGTGATCTTCGCCTTCTCTGGCGTGACGATCGGAGGCTGGGTCTCACCACGATGCTTGATTTCCAGCATGAACCCATGCTTTTCCGCAACCTTGGTCGCCACGACTTCGTCGATGGACTGGTTCATCGAGGCGAAGATGCTCATCTCCATGAGCTCCGAGATTAATTTGAAGGGCTTGAGGCCCAGCGCCACGGCGAAATCGCGCACTATGATCGGCGGCTTGAGATGGATGATCTTAACGCCGCCTTCCTGCGTCACCACAATGGCCGAAGCCGGGGCTGGTGTCGCGGGCAACGCGGGCGCCGACTTGACCATGGACGGAGGAGTCGAAAACGAGGACCGTGAAGGCGGTGGCGGCGGCGGAAGCAGCGGTGACTTGGCGGCGACGGGCGGTGGCACTGGCGCAGTTTTGAAAGGCGATAATTGCGGTGCGGGTGTGATCGGAGCCACTGATGCTGGCCGCGGCAGCGGGGGCGGCATGGCGGGCGAACGCGGCGTAAATGCGGGCGGCGGCGGTGGCGCCTTGTAGACGGGGGCCTGGGGCGCCTTGGGGGCAATCTGCGGAGCCGGCGCGACAGACGGAGGATTCAGCGCCGCACGGGCCGCGGCGGCCGCTTTAACAATTTCTTCCTTTTCGCGAACGACATCGTCCGCCGTCTTCACAAAAGCTCCCACCGGCATTTTAAGTCTGGCGGGCTCAGGTTCGACCATCGGAGCTGGTGCCGCCATTACTTCAACCTGCGGCATCGCGGATTTCACTCCGTAATGTTTTTCAATTTCGTCGTAATAGATTTTACTGACCGTGCTTGAGACCGACTTGGTATCCGCCGACACATAGCCCAGCTCCTTGAGCCAGACGAGCATGTCTTTGGGCTCAACGTTGTATTGCTTGGCGATCTCGTGGATGCGGGAACTCATTCAGTAAGTCTGGGTGATGACGGGGAAAGGTTAGGAACCGGATACCTTGGCGATGATGCCTTGAGCTTCCTCGGCGGTAAAGCCTGAGTCAGCCAAGTCAGTGGCCTCAACGCCTTCAAATGCGGCCGGAGAATTAATGCCCTGCGCGACGAGGCGCTGGGCTATGCTTGGCTCAAAGCCAAACGAAGTGACCAGCAGGCTGATGGCCTGCGCCCGTGGATCGGCCGCCACCGTTCTAAACTCCTCGATATCGAGCCGCCAGCCCACCAAGCGTGAAGTCAGGCGGGCGTTCTGCCCCTTACGGCCGATGGCGACAGCGAGATCATCATTCACCACGCGGACCAGCACGCGTTTGCTTTTCTCGTCGAGAATGATTTCGCGGGGAACCGCCGGCTTCAGCGCCTCGATGAGCATTTCCTTCGTGTCGGCGTGATAGGGAATGATGTCGATTTTCTCGCCACCGAGTTCGCGAACGATGCTCTTGACGCGTGCACCGCGTGCGCCGACGCAGGCGCCGACCGGGTCGACCTTCGGGTCCGTGCTGGTCACGGCAATTTTCGTACGATAGCCCGGCTCGCGGGCAAACGCCTCGATTTTAACCGTACCATCGGCGATCTCCGTTACCTCGAGTTCAAAAAGTCGGCGGACAAATTTGGGGCTCGCACGACTGAGAATGATTTCAGGGCCGCGGCTGCTGTTCTCAATCTCCAGCAAGATGCAACGGATGCGCTCGCCCGGAGCGTATTCCTCACCGGGAACCTGCTCCTTGCCTGGCATGACAGCTTCCGCCTTGCCCAGATCGATGAAGAGATCGTTGCGCTCGCGACGGCGAACCGTACCGCTGACGATATCACCGACGGAATCCTTGAAGTCGTCATAGATGCGCTCCTTCTCAAACTGACGAAGCTTTTGCATGATCGCCTGCCGCGCAGTCTGCGCGGCAATGCGACCGAGATAGGACGGATCGATTTCCTTTTCGATGGTGTCACCGACCACCGCACCAGCTTTGAACACCTGGGCCTTCTCCACGTGAATCTGGGTCTTGGGGTCGGCGACGGAATCAACCACCTTTAGCACTGACCACGCCTTCATCTGACCATTCTTCGAGCTGATTTCAATTTTCAGCTCCTGGCCGGAATTAACGCCTTTTAATGCGGCGGTTTTGATCGCGTTTACGATGGCGGAGATCATATCGGCACGTGGGATGCCTTTCTCCTTCTCCATGTACTCGAGAACGGACAGGATTTCGCTGCTCATGGTGTGTTTA
Organism: Verrucomicrobiota bacterium; assembly: GCA_025363395.1. GTDB lineage: Bacteria > Verrucomicrobiota > Verrucomicrobiia > Opitutales > Opitutaceae > Lacunisphaera. Next base: position 14,829 of record JANYDX010000336.1, on the reverse strand, counting down.
GATTAATGGGAAAAAAAAAGCGGACCCGAGGGCCCACTTTTAGAAAGTGAACAAGATGTAGGATGATTAAGATATTGAACGGCGCGAACGCTTGTCAAGCCCGCCCAAATTTTAACCCAATCAGCTACTTGCACGTGCTTCACATTCCAAAAACCAGCTTAGGAGCCCGCGCGCATAGCCATGGCAAAGAGGTTGCAACTGACGGTCTGCCAGAGCCAGTTTGGGCAATGTCCTCCGTACTTGATCGGGAACATCCCCCAAAAACCAGTGAAACCAGAGGCCAAAGAAGTCCTTTTTAGTCCTAGCGGCGAGCAAGGGGAGCAAGCCGTCACAAACCAGATTATCCATTCGTGCACCTGAAAGTGCGCCACTGAGCAGATCGCGAGAAATAATTCTCCGACACTCACCCAGCCCAAATATTTGCCGAGCATGTTTGGTGGGCACTGCGTTGGATACGTCAACCGGCAAGTGGTGGAACAAGGGCAAGATTTGATCCGGCCAGTCCGGACTTGCTGTCACCCACCGCTGGTACTGCAGCAGACGTCGTAGCGGCTGGTTCGCCGGGCGTACACCCTGCAATTGCCAGAGCGTCTTATTTTCCTCAAAAATTATATGCGCCTCGATTCCGCGCACCCACATTTCCAAGGGATATCTCGTCGCCACCTCCAGCATAGCCGCGCGATTTTGCCGGTAACCTAAAATTTCCAGTGCCGCGTGATGCAGCGCTGAATGCCAGCCCAGTTTTTCAATACGCACCCCGGCGAAATAAACCTTTTGTCGCCAGCGTTCACGGGCCTTGCCCCTGAGCATTTCCTGCAATTCTGCCCGGGGACGGACGGCCAGCTCGGCATAACACCACCACTCATCACGCGCCGTGAGGGTCTCCAGCGCGTCGTCAGACGCGTACTCCTCAAGATCGCGATGCAACAGAGGCAGGAGCACCAAAGTGGGAATTGGCTGCCCTCCCCGGCTCAACGCCGGTTTCTCTTCAGCGTTGAGTGGAAACAACACGACATGCAACGCCACCTGGTCATAAGCAGGATCGGTTTCATGCCCGTGCGCGCGCCAGTCGGCAGCGCGAAAATGGACTTCCACATCGCCGGTGGTTTCACGGCCGCCGATCAAAAGACGTGCGGCGTGAAAATCCGGACCGCCTAGCAAATTCCAAACCCCGGTCGAGCGTACTTTCAAGGTCCGGCCATCGGTCAGCACCACTCCAGTCTGATCGAAATCCCGCTGCAGCCAGATTTTTTGCACCACCCGTTCAGCCATGGTGAACGGGCCGTAGAGTCCCTGCATTTCCGCAACGTGATGGTGCAATATGGCCATGAATACGCGTGTGCGTCACATGGCCCTGCGACGATCTTGCAAACCTTACAGTGGGCAAAAGCGCGGGCTCGGCGAGACGAAAGATCGGACGCGGTTCCAATGGGAAAGCGCCAGGTTCGGCGAGGTTTCCCGACTCATCATCCGCAATTGACCTGATTAAATAATGCCCAATTGTCAGGACTCACTCGCGGAGGAGTGGCTGAGTGGTTTAAGGCACCTGACTTGAAATCAGACGTGGGCGCAAGTTCACCGGGGGTTCGAATCCCTCCTCCTCCGCCATCATCTTTCGCACAGCGAGTGATGATTTTTCCCTGTGACCGGCGATTGATTCATCCCGGAACACGACTCCGAAATTATCGCGCAAAAATGATTCGAGCAGCGGCGCAAAGTTTTGCAGCCACCGCTTGTGTATTCTGCTGGGCTACACTCCGAATACGGGGTTGACTCAAAAAATGTTCGAGCATGGCACTGTTGGCCATACGGATGCGGGAGAGTGAATTCGTCTTCATCATGCTGTTTCCGTTAAGTATAGCGGGATATATGCCAGCTACCGAGCACCTCCGTTAGCTATTGTTTATGAGATTATTGCATCTTTATTTTTTCAAGAGGGCGCGCAGGTGAAGGCGCAGGCAAAAAATTCCACTGGGACGACGCCCAGCATACCCGCCAAGGTCAGCGCCAAGCCCAGAAGCATGACGAGTATTCTCAGGCGGCACTTGCCCACTGAATGCCCGCGATGGCGCTGAATTTATTCTGCGCCTCCGCGATTGCTTCGCGGCAGCTGTCCTCCGTCAAACCGGCTCTTTCGAGCATGGCCTTATCCTGCTTCCACAGGCATTGCTCGCCGGCCAGGCCCAAGCCCCAGCCATCGGCCGCCGCGGCCGCCAAATGCAACATCGCCGCAGGCAAAACTGATTCAGCCGTGACAGTCGGGTCGCAATGCGTCCGCACCGCCGCGACCGTGTCCGCCGAGAAGCGCCAGTGCTCCAGTAGGACCGCGCCCACTTCCGCCGCACTGATTTCGTACGTGCCCATTTCCCACACCGTGAGATCCTGAGCTACCGCCTCTCCGGGGTAACGGACGGCGCCGGTAAAATTATTGATCACAATCCGACCGAGATTACGGAGCAGTCCCGTGGCATACGCATTGCGAACGTCCATTCCATTGCGAGCCGCGAAGGCCGACATCAACTGGCCCGTGGCCACGGAATTTTCCCAAAACCGACGGGCTGGAATTTGATAAGCCTGGAGATCATACTGACAGGCGTGGCGCGCCGCCACCAAGCCAACCAGACTGTGGATATCCCCAAAGCCGATCCGCGCCACCGCTTCCTCCAGGGAATCACAGCGGTTTTTAAGCCCGTAAAATGCACTGTTTCCGAGTCGGATGATCTGGAAAGTCAGCGCAGGATCAACGCGGACCAACTCCACAATCTGTTCCAAATCGGTGTCCATTCGTTTCAACAATGACTCCAGCCGGCCAAAGATGCCGATGGCCGGAGGCAGGGCAGAACCAAGAGTAATAATGGTGGAGCGATCCAAACTCATAGCGACAGGGTCAGTTTATGCATCGGCGCAAACCGGCCTCGCTTGAGCCCATAACCGCTTCAGCGGAAAACCCCGCTGACTGATCAGGCTTGGATAATGCCGCGCCTGATGGAAAAACGCACAAGGTCGGTCTGCGACTGCAAACCAAGCTTGCGCATAAGATTGGTTCGATGCGTTTCCGCTGTGCGGGGACTGATGAAAAGTTTTTCCGCAATCTCGGGATTCCCGAAGCCCTCCGCTGCGAGTTGCAATACCTCGCGTTCTCGAGGAGAAAGCGTGGCCAGCGGATCCGAGTTGTCGGCCACGCGAGTGGTCAGGGCGTTGATGGCCCACTCCGACAATGGAGCACTCAAATAGCGGCGGCCCGCCAGCACTTCCTTCAAGGCTTGGGCAATCTCCTGCGATTCCGACCCCTTCAACAAATACGCGGCGGCTCCCGCCCTGAGGGCTTCAATCACGTAAGGCTCGTCATTGTGCATGGAGAGCACGATGACCCGGGTATGCGGACTGTTGGTCCGAACATGTTTCAAAACCTCGAGGCCATGCATTCGCGGCATGTTGAGATCGAGCACCAGAAGCGCGGGTTTGAGTTTGTCCACCGTCTGCACGGCGGACAGTCCATCCGCCACATCTGCCACGACCCTGCACGTACCGTCGGCCTCCAACAGACTGCGCAATCCGCGGCGGACAATTTCGTGATCATCGGCAATAACGACGGTTATCATGGGGCAATCGCCGGTGCCGGCAGGGGAAATTCAGCGTGAATGCGCGTGCCCTGCCCCGCGCAGGAAAATATTTCGATGCGACCACCGGCCAGCTGGACCCGCTCGACCAAACCGGCGAGGCCGAGTGAATCCCGCTTAACCAACGCCCGCTCCACATCGAAACCGGGCCCGCGATCACTGATCTCAACAATCAAATTCCCGTCCCCCGCGAGCACCACTGTGACATTGGTTTCTGCTCCACGTGCGTGCCTCGCCACATTGGTCAGCGCTTCCTGCACAATCCGGAAAACCACCGTCTCGATTCCTCCCGGCATGCGCCCCGCGGGCAGCGCGAAATCACTCCCGACCGTCATGCCGGTCTGCCGGCGGAACAAATCCAAATGCCATTCCAAGGCGGGCTGGAGACCAAAATCGTCGAGAATTCTCGGCCGCAGTTGTAAAGTCAGCGTGCGCACGCAGCCCAGAATTTCATCCGTTAACTGCAACGCTTCCCCCAGATTGGCGCCGCTCTTTTTCCCCGCCTCGATTTGAAATCTCAGACCGGTGAGCATCTGGCCGATCTGATCATGCAGCTCCTGCGCGATGGCCCGGCGCTCGTCCTCCTGGATCTGCAGCAGGCGCCCCGACAAAGCCCGCAGCTCGCGGGTACGCTCCACCACCTGTCCTTCCAAAGACTGGTTGAGAATGGCCAGCTCACGGGTCAGCCGGACATTCAGCTGCGCCGTCGCGGCGTGCTTGAGCGCATTGTTCAGCGAGAAAACCAACTCCAGCTGGAAACCATCTTTTTTAACCAAAAAATCCTGTGCGCCCAGTTTGAAAGCCGCAACTGCAGTGTCGCTTTTCGGCGTGTCTGAAATGACAATGATCGGCAGCTCGCCCGAGCGCGAACGGACCTTGCGCAGGATTTCAAGCGAGAGACTCGTCCCCAGTCCCGATCCGAGCACGAGCGCATCGCATCCGAGCTGATGATCCAAGTCCGCTCCGAACGCGTCCGGCAGCACGACTGACAAACGCAAGCCCGGCGCATTTCGATTGAAGAATTTCACCACGGACACCACCTCGATTTGGGACGACTCGACGAACGTCACCCGTACTTCGGTCGGAACAGAAGCCCAGGGCGGAGTCGATGACAGTGCCTGATGCCGGGCATGGACCCGACGCACGAGTTCGGGAATTTGGCGAAACTCCGCGGAATTTTTATCGATGCAGTCAACTGCTCCAGCACGCAGTGCGCGCACCGCAAGTTCGTTCTGACCATGTCCGCTCACCAAAATTACCGGAGTGGGATCACGGCGCGCGGCTAATTGCCCCAAAACCTCCAATCCATCGAGCTCAGGCATCATCAAATCGACCAGCACCACGTCAAAACGATCCTCCGCCATCCGCTGAAGGCATTTTAGCCCGGACTTCACCACCTCCAAGCGGCATTCTGGCGCAGTACTCATAAAATAGAGCTGAACCATCTGGGAGATCTGCGGGTCGTCTTCGGCGTAGAGAACGCGAACCATGGAAGCCGATTATCGGCACATTATGGCTCGAACCCAAGGGGAGTATTCAATTATCCCGATGCTCGCAGGGGAATCCCCTAGGGCCAGTCCCCGCCGTTTATCCGGGTCTGGCCGGATTCAGGAAACTCGTTGGTTTCGCTATTGTTAGGCCATGCAAAACGCACGGCTTTCTCCCTCCCTCACCCGCCTCACTCGCGTGGCCGTGGCGATGGTGGTAGCCTTGGTTGGTTTCGGTGTGAGCGCGAAGGCTGGAATCAAATCCCAACGCCAGCTGAACGCGATTATCAGCAACACTCCTGCACCTCATCTGGTCGCCGAGGGCGAACAATTGAAGCAGGCTGAAAAGATGGCCGCGCAGATCAAGAACGCTTTCACACTGTGGGGCGTCGGTCAGTCGATGGAACCACTTTATGCGCCGAATACCGCCGTGGTCGTCGCCCCAATTCAATACGACAGCATCAAAAAAGGCATGACCGTGGTTTACATGAAACACAATGGCCGCCGGGTCGCCCACTCCGTCATCGGTGAAACTCGCGACGGCTACTTGGTTCAGGGCGTCAACAACGATGAGGCCGACGCTGAAGTGGTGAACGAGAGCAATCTCATCGGAGTGATCGTTCAGGCCTATGCCAGCACCGACACCACCTTTCGCAGTGGTCTGACTCAGCAGCTCGCAAAACAAGGCGGCGCATCCGCCACAGGCAAGAGCAGCACTTGAACTATTTCGTCCGGGGAGACGGGGCCCGTCCGGGCTGTCCATTGGTGTTATCTTGGGATTTCGCCAGGATCGGACGTGCGCCCGTTTCCCCATAAAGTTCCCTCGCATTGAGCCGATTTCACTAAGTGTTATGCCCCTCTCTACCCTAAAAAAACTTGTCTCGCCCCTGTCTGATTCGAATCCCGCGTCCGGTTTGACGCGTGACATCACGTGGGATCGCCCCGTCTTCCGCCCGCCATTCCTGCCGAATCCACGGATGCTGTTTGATCCCCTGCCCTTCACGGCCCACCGCGTAAACGCGACGCGGCGTCAGGCCGCCAAGTCCTGAACAAGCCAGCCGGCGGGGCCTCGCCGCTCAGTACATCCCCCGCTATTTTCCGCCCACCGCCAGCGCGCGTTGCACCGCCAGCGCCAGCTCATCAGAGGTAAAGGGCTTGTTGAGCAACTCGACGTGACTCAGTCGGTCGAGAGTTTGGGCCGATACTTTCGTGAAATAACCCGACATCAGCACCGCCTGTAAATGCGGGTTAATATTGTGCACGGCCTCGATTAGATTGGTACCCGTCAAACCGGGCATGGTCTGATCAGTCACCAGCGCATCGCAGATCAAGGGGTCGGCCCGGATTGCCTCCAGACAGGGCAAGGCCGAGTCAAAGGTGACAACTTTGTAGCCCAACCGTTCGAGCGCAATGGCGGCAAATTTCGCCACCACTTCCTCGTCGTCCACCAGAAAAATCGTGTCCCCATGGCCGTAAGGCACGGCCGTATTCTGCTGACTGTGGGTCTCGGTTTCGTTGACCGCCTCGGGCAGATAGATCCGAAAAGTTGTGCCTATCCCCACCTTGCTATCGACCTCGATACCGCCTTGGTGGCTGCGCACAATGCCATGAACCACGGAAAGTCCCAGGCCCGTGCCCTGCCCCGGTTTCTTCGTCGTAAAGAAGGGATCGAAAATACGCTTGAGGGTCAGCTCATCAATCCCGTGGCCCACATCGCTCACGCAGAGGCAGACATATTTTCCGGCAGAGAGCCCTCCGAGAGTGGCGGCATGAGCAGCATCGAGAAAGACGGGAGCCAAGGTAAACTTCAACACGCCTCCCTGCTCGCCCATCGCCTGAGCCCCATTTGATCCGAGATTGAGCAGGACTTGATGGAGTTGCGTGCTGTCCGCCTGCACGCGTGGACAGTCCTGCTCCATGTCGCACTGAATCTGGATGGTTGAGGGCAACGTCGCCCGCAGGAAGCGCCGTGCCTCCCCCACCAAAAGAGCCATATCCACCGGCATGCGCTCCGGGGTTTCCTGTTGCCGGCTAAAAGTCAGGATCTGCTCGACCAATTCTCTTGCGCGCATGCTCGCTTGTCTGGCTTCGGCTAGATAACCGCGCACCTGATGGTCTTCCGGCAACACATCGGCCGCGAGATCGTGATAGCCCATGATACCGGTCAACAGGTTGTTGAAGTCATGGGCGATACCACCCGCGAGCGTACCCAAGGTTTCCATTTTTTGCGCTTGGAAAAGCTGGGTTTCCAACTCACGCCGCCCTTCTTCCGCTTCATGCCGTGCGGTGATGTCTTGGAAAGCCCCGTAGAGCCGCACCCGCCGGCCGCCCTCATCCTCCGTTCTTCCCAAGGTCCGCACCCAAATGCGGCGCCCCGCCTGCGTGATCAAAGGCAGTTCCAAATCGTAAGATTCACCCTCGGCGAGGCATCGCTGAAATGCCATCTGAATGACAGGCCGCATCTCCGGGGCAAAAAACTCCATGGCGGTTTCCACCTGCGGAACATAATCAGCATTCACCTCGTGAATACCCCGGACACTGTCGGACCAATAGAGTGTCTTGTCGCGCAAATCATATTCCCAGCCACCGATCATCGCAAGACGGCCAACGTGGTCGGCCAGTTCATGGTTGCGACGAAGCGTCTGCTCCAGCTCCTTGCGCTCGGTGATATCACTAAACGTTCCCACCATGCGCAACGGAAGGCCCACCGCATCCCACGCCACCACTTTGCCGCGGCCAAGCACCCATTTCCACTGGCCGGATTTCGTGCGCATGCGATGTTCAGCCGAGTAGAGCGAGGTCTGTCCGGCCAAGTGGGCTTCGCGGGCCGCCATGGCGACAGCCAGGTCGTCAGGATGCACGAGCACCATCCAACCGCGATCATCCCGCGGCAGCTCCTCCAGCGGGTAGCCGAGAATCTGGGCATATCGGACATCGAAGAAAATACTCCCGTTCGCCACGTTCCAGTCCCACACGCCGTCGTTCGTGCCCGTCAAGGCGAGCTGCCAGCGTTCCTCGGCCAAGCGCAGAGCCTCCTGCATTTCCTTCTCGGCCGTGATATCGCGATCCATGCCCACGGCGCGCACCAACTGCCCGGCATTATCCCGTCTCAGATAGCCGTGATCCTCGATATGGCGAATCGCGCCGTTGGGCAGGACAATGCGAAACTCATTGTTGAATTCATCCCCCGATTCCGCCGCCGCTTGGATATTCGCCTCAGCTTTTGCGCGATCATCAAGGTGGATCAAGGCAGTCCACGCGGCGTAGGTCCCGGCAAACTGATCGGGCTTCACCCCGTAAATCTCACACTGGCGGGCATCCCAATAAATTTTCCCGCTGACCGGATCCATGTCCCACACTCCGTAACCGGAGGCGCGCAGGGCCAGCTGGAGGCGTTCGGTGTACGCGTGCAACTGTTCGCGTTGCTCGTGCTCCAGGGTGATATCGCGGTTTAATCCGACAACGCGCAAAGGCCGTCCGCCTTCATCCCGCTGCAAATAACCCCGAGCCTCCAGATGACGATGAGATCCGTCTGAAGCGCGGGTGATGCGGAACTCGATGTGATAACTGGCCGCGTCCCGTGAAATCAGCTCGGAATACTTCTGCTCCGAACGAGCCAGATCGTCGGGGTGAACCCATCGGCGCCAACTGTCTCGCGTTCCGTCAAATTGATCCCGGGCCAGACCGTAAATTTCAAACATGCGCGAATCCCAGGTCATGTGTCCCGTCTGCACATCGACTTCCCAAACCCCAAAGCCGGAAAAATGCAGCGCGAGTTGGAGTCGCTCGGTCAATCCCTGCAGCTGCTGCTGAGATTCACGGTACTGGGTGATATCCGTCTGGACCGAAATAAAATTCACGATCCCGCCGGCATCGTTGCGCACCGGTTCGATATCGAGAATCTGCCAGTAAGGCCGCCCATCCTTCGCGTAATTGAGAATTTCCTCATAGCACGACTGGCCCTGCCGGACTGATTCGGAAAACCGGCGGGCCGTGGCTGCATTCGTTTCAGGTCCGCGCATAAACTGTCCCGGCCGGCGTCCCATCACTTCATCGAGCTTGTAACCGGACATGTGCTCCCACGCCTTGTTGACCCACTCGATGCGGCCCTGCGCATCCGCAATAATCACTCCGCTGGTGGTATGGCTGGCCACGAGCGAGAGCTGCGCGTTGATGCGCACCGCGGAGTGCAGGCTCTGGTTGGCCTCCTCCAGTTCCCGGGTGCGCGTGGCGACTTGATGCTGCAGGCCCGCCGCCTGCTCGTGCAAGCGCGCCAGCAAACGGATTTGCTCTTCCTCGGCCTGCTCCCGCCGTTCTTCCAGTTTGGCGGCCACCCGGGCCGCCCAAAGCGTGACCAGGGTGCCGGCGAGCATGTAAACAACCGTGAAAAATGCGAGGCCCTCCCGGACGCCCAGCTCAATGTAATGCAGGTAGTACAGCCGCACCAAGCCCAGCAGCGGGGGCAGCAACAGCACCACCACAATCATGCGCCGCGCGAAAAGCCCGACCACGTTGTCAGCGGTAAACACCCGCATGAAATCATCCTGTGGCCGGAGGGAGAGCAATCCCGCGCCGAGCAGCAGATGCACCATCGCCGGCTGCAAACCCATCCTGATCTGCTCGCCGGAGCCCAGGAACATTTCCGAGCCGAAAAGAAACGCCAGCAACGAAATCACGGCGAGGACCAGTTCTCCGATGCCCAGCCACACCGACCACGCCGCGCGGCGGCGGCGGGCGGATTCACTGGAAGTCAGCAGTGACAAGCCGCCAAAAATAAATGCCGTGGCCGTGCCCAATGCCATCGGCTGCAAGGAGGCGGGCCATAGCCAAAAACCCGCATTGCTATCCGGCGACCAGAGACGCAGACAAACCTGCACGCCGCTCACCACCGCAATCAGTACCACCGAGGCCGCCAACAGCCGCCCCGCCGGTCGCAGCCGCGGGATTTTCCGACCGTAACAAACCAGTGCCCCGCCCAGAAGAATGGAGCACGACGCCCCAATCCGGGTGCCCCAAAATACCCCCCCCGTGAGCTGGGCAAAAAAAGCCAGACCGAGCACCCCCGCCATCCCACCACATATAACGGCGAAATTGCGGAGAAGGATTGCAGCAAAATTTCGAATCATGGAACCGTTGCATGTTTGCAGCCTTGCGCTGCAAATACCAGCCTATCCATCGTCAAGCCTGCCGAAGCCTTGAGCGAAATACAACCGGACTGGGTTGGACTCGCGACCGCGTAGCCGGAGGGGTGGCCCTTCCCCGGCTTTCACACTACCGGACGTGTCGTTAACGCAGTCGGGCGATTCGGAAACGGTGGTTCTTGCCGACGCGATTCACGCGGGCCGGCGCAGTGGACACACCGCCTCCCGAAGTCCCGGCTGGTGTGCCATGCCGGGCGCACCGCAAAAAATGGTCAGGAAAAATCCCGGTCCAAAGGCAGTTATTCGTCAGTTGATCGAAAATGCGGTCGACGCCTCACTTCGCACCGCCAAGCGCCGTGACTTCTTTTTGTCCGACCGTTGTCTCGACGGGAAATGGAGTGATCGTGCCATCGACGATGTCCAACCGCATGAAACCGTTGCCGCCATTATCCAGGTGAAAACTCACTGGCTTGCCAGCGTCTGAAATCGCCAGCGTATGGGTGCCAGGAGTGGTATCCACGTAAAAGGAACTGTTGGGCTTGGTGACACCCACCTTGGCGCCATCGAGCTTGACGGTCAGGCCGGCGGCAATGGTGGTCGTACTGTAGACGTAGACGCGGGCCTTACCGGTTGCATGGAACGGGAAACTGCCCGCTGTTTCAGTGGCTTCCGGCTTGCTGGCGCAGGCTTGCAGGAGCAAGACGCAGGCGGTGATCGAGAGCAGATATTTGAGTGTTTTCATTGGGCTGGATTATTCGGTCCGGGTTTTTGTTTCAATGCTTGTGGGTAGCATAATCAAGCTGGCGAAAAAACATCCTTAACAGAAGGAAAAACGAATGCGGGCACGGAATTCTAAATCGAGTTCGTGCCCGCAACGCCCTGGCGCCCGGCGTGATCAAGGCCTGAGCGTCGCGACTTCCTTCTCGCCGATAGCGTCGTTCACGAACAAGGGCACCACGCGGCCGTCCGCAACGTCCAGGCGCACATAGCCATTGTCACCGATGTCCAGGTGGAAACTCAAGGGAGCATCGCCTGCCGGTTCCGTGACGAGGGAATGAACTCCCGGAGTAGTGTCCGCTAAAAAATACGCGCGGGACTTTGCCGTGCCAATTTTGGCTCCATCCAGTTTCACCACCGTGTCGGTGGCGAGGGTCGCGGTGGAATACACATACACGCGAGCTTTGCCGGTCCCCTGGTAAAGGATGTTGCCTGCCGCATCACGCGGTGCCGGGGTGCCGGCACACCCCAGCAACAGGAACAGACCCGCGGCAAGCCCGAGGAGACATTTGAGTGATTTCATGGGCTGCATCAATCTTGGCTTTTGGTCGGTGAGCAAAAGGAGGGTGTCCGCCCCGATTACGGATAAACTCGATTCGATCAGGGTGTAAAGACCCTCTTTCAACCGACCTAGCGGAAGCAAGTTTAACCGCCCCAACCGGGCCCAAGGTTTAAGCCGCAAGACATAAATTCGGTAGCCGCGAGTAGGAATGCTTCTCTACCTCACTGAGGCGGACGCCCTCCACCCGCCGCAGTGCGGTGAGCAAGCCATCTGCGACAACTGATCGGGCGCAGGCACGCATTCGACCACCGTTTCAATGAAGACGCTTTGCCCACCATTAGCCAAGATCACAGTTCAACCTCTGCGCCCGTAACGTTGCATCCCGCCCTCTCTCCCCGCAATTGCCTTTGACCGGGTCGCGCGGGTGCCTTTGATAACCACTTCCAATCTCCGTCCCGTTTTTATCACCATGCCCGCCCACCCGACTATCATTTTCACCAAAACCGACGAGGCTCCCGCGCTCGCCACCTATTCCCTCCTGCCGATCATCCAGGCATTCACCCGGCACTCGGGCATCGCCGTGGAGACCCGTGACATCTCCCTGGCGGGTCGCATCCTCTCCGCCTTTCCCGAGAGCCTCACGATCGATCAGCGCGTTCCCGATGCCCTCGCCGAACTTGGCGCCCTCACTCTCAAGCCCGAGGCCAATATCATCAAGCTGCCGAATATCAGCGCTTCCGTTCCGCAGCTAAAAGCCGCCATCACCGAACTGCAGACCAAAGGCTACGCCCTCCCCGACTTGCCTGAAGTCCCCACGACCGACGCCGAGAAGGAAACCAAGGCCCGCTACGCGAAAGTCATGGGCTCCGCCGTAAATCCCGTCCTGCGCGAGGGGAATTCCGACCGCCGCGCCCCCAAAGCCGTCAAGGAATACGCCCGCGCCCACCCACACTCCATGGGTGCATGGTCCCCGACCTCTAAGACTTCCGTCGGCACCATGGGCAAGGACGACTTTTTCTCCAACGAGAAGTCCGTCACCATCCCCGCCACCACCACCGTGCGCATTGAATTTGTGCCTGCGCCCAGTGCAGACGGGACACTCAGTCCGGTCATCGTCCTCAAGGAAAAAACTCCGCTCAAGGCCGGTGAAATTCTCGACGCGACCTTCATGAACAAGAAGGCACTCGGCGCCTTCTTCGCCCAGCAGATCATGAAGGCCAAGAAGGACGACGTTCTCTTCTCGCTTCACCTCAAGGCCACTATGATGAAGGTCTCCGACCCAATCATATTCGGCCTCGCTGTCCGCGTCTTCTTCAAAGACCTCTTCACCAAACACGCCGCCACCCTCGCCTCGCTTGGCGTCGATCTGAACAACGGCTTTGGCGACCTCCTCGAGAAAATCCAAAAGCTCCCCGCCGACCAGTGCGCCGCGATTGAGGCTGACATCGCGGCCGTCTACGCCGCCCGTCCCGCCGTTGCGATGGTCAACTCCGACAAAGGCATCACCAATCTCCACGTCCCGAGCGATGTCATCGTCGACGCCTCGATGCCCGCGATGATCCGCACCTCCGGCCAGATGTGGAACGCCGCCGGCAAAGGCCAGGACACCCTCTGCGTCATCCCCGACAGCTGCTATGCCGGCGTTTATCAGACCACGATCGACTTCTGCAAAAAGCACGGCGCCTTCGATCCGAAGACGATGGGCTCCGTCCCGAATGTCGGCCTCATGGCCCAAGCCGCCGAGGAATACGGCTCGCACAACAAGACTTTTAAAGTCCCCGGAAAGGGCACAGTTCGCGTCGTGACTGTCCCCGACTCCAACTCACCGCTGTCAGCCAATAGTTCCCCTCAAATCCTCTTTGAACATGAAGTCGATACCGGCGACATCTGGCGCGCCTGCCAGACGAAGGACGCCCCTGTGCAGGACTGGGTGAAACTCGCCGTCAACCGCGCCCGCCTCAGCCATACGCCGGCCATTTTTTGGCTCGACGAAAACCGTGCCCACGACGCCCAGATCATCGCCAAGGTGAAGACCTACCTCGCCCATCACGACACCACCGGCCTCGACCTCAAGATCCTCGCGCCCGCCGACGCCTGCCTAGCCACGCTCGTCCGCCTCAAGGCCGGCCTGGATACGATTGCCGTCACGGGCAACGTCCTCCGCGACTACCTCACCGATCTCTTCCCGATCCTGGAAGTTGGCACCAGCGCCAAAATGCTCTCGATCGTTCCCCTGATGAACGGCGGCGGCCTTTTCGAAACCGGCGCCGGCGGCTCCGCGCCGAAGCATGTGCAACAATTCATTGAGGAAAACTTCCTCCGCTGGGACAGCCTCGGTGAATTCTTCGCCCTTGCCGCCAGCTTCGAGCACCTCGCCATCACGCAAAAAAACGCCACGGCGAAAGTCCTCGCCGACACCCTCGACACCGCTAACGGCAAGTTCCTCGAGTACGACAAATCCCCCGCCAGAAAAGTCGGCGCCGGCATCGACAACCGCGGCTCCCACTTCTACCTCGCACTCTACTGGGCGCAGGCCTTGGCGGCGCAAACCGACGATCTGGAATTGCAAAGCCTCTTCAAGCCCGTCGCCGAAAAACTTACCACCGCCGAGAAGCAAATCGTCGCCGAGTTGATCGCAGTCCAGGGCAAACCGACCAACATCGGCGGCTACTATCAGCCCGACGAAACCCTCGCCTCAGCTGCGCTCCGTCCCAGTGCGACATTCAACACGATTCTAGCGACACTGTAGGCAACACTGGATCGTTGCACCCCTACAGCGCAACGCCCTTGATCTCGCCTGAATCGTCGATCATGTTCACGCTTCACATGGCCCATTTATTCAAAAAAGACGGCCCGCCCGACCGGCGGACGTGACTGAGCTGAGCTGATCGCCGGAAAAAAGATGACCGAAGAGCACATCAAGGATTTGGTCCGCAAACAGGAAAGCAGCAAGTTGCTCGAAGAATAGGCTGCTTGGGCTGAGCTCAAACCGCTTAGCGACGCGGTCGTGCCCTATCTCGCGGAAGGACATTCGAACATGAAGAAGGCGCCGGGTCGCGTTTCGTGTGTGTATCATTCGATGCGCTACGCACGAAAGGGCGAAGCGGCATTTCGACTCGGGGTCGCTGCCTTAAAAGACCGTGCGACTTTGGCGCGTTACCGTACATGCGGTTTGCTCGCATATTCGCTCCGATCCGATCCAATCAGCCACAGCGAACGCCCTTGATCTCACCTAAATCGTCGATGATGTTTCCGCTCACCATGGCCCAGTATTTCAAAAATTGGGTCCGTCCGCTCGCCGG
>JANYDX010000325.1 GCA_025363395.1 Verrucomicrobiota bacterium | reverse complement strand
GGATCGAGCACGCGCACGGCGCAGAGTTTGTGGTGGAAGGCGCGGGTTTCCTTGATCGCGGACTTCAGGTGGCCGCGATCAAGGAAACCCGCGCCTTCCACCACAAACTCTGCGCCGTGCGCGTGCTCGATCCCGCCTGCGGCTCCGGCAATTTTCTCTATGTCACCCTCGAGCACCTCAAGCGGCTCGAAGGCGAGGTGCTGCAGCTCATCGAATCCTTCGGCGAAAACATGCGGCTCGATCTCGGCGGCGAGACCGTCGACCCGCACCAGTTTCTCGGCCTCGAGATCAATCCTCGCGCCGCCACCGTCGCCGAGCTTGTACTCTGGATCGGTTATCTCCAATGGCACCACCGCAACCGCGGCGCCACCGAGTGGCCCCAGCCCGTGCTACGCGCCTTTAAAAACATCGAGTGCCGCGACGCGGTGCTCGCCTACGACAAGGAGGAGTTTGCGAAAGATGAAAAAGGCAACATTCGCTACGCCTGGGACCGCAAGACCACCAAGGTGGACGCCGTCACCGGCCGCGACGTGCCCGACGACAAAGCCGTCATTCCGCTCAAGACCTACGTCGATCCACGCCCAGCAGTGTGGCCACAGGCGGATTTCATCGTCGGCAATCCCCCCTTTCTCGGAAAAGGAAAAATGCGTGAAGACTTGGGTGATGGCTACACCGAGACGCTTCGTGCCGCATATCCCGATGTGCCGGAGAGCGCCGATTTCGTGATGTATTGGTGGTACAAAGCTGCTGAAGAAACGCTTTCGAGCCGGACTCGACGCTTCGGATTGATCACCACCAATAGTATCAGGCAGACCTTTAATCGTCGCGTAGTGAAACGTGCATTGATGGAGGGTATCTCACTCAGTTTCGCGATACCCGATCATCCTTGGGTGGATACCGCTGATGGCGCGGCGGTCCGCATCGCCATGACCGTTGGTGTGCTCGGCAATCCAAACTTTTTTCCGGGTCATCTGGGAGAGGTTCCCCCGGATCCCAGTGCATTTCCGGGAGAGCTGCTTCTGCTGCACTCGGAAACACCGCTGGACGACGGTTCTGCCGACGTAATCTTTTCATCACTTCATGGTCGCATTGGCTCCGGCCTGAATATTGGAGCCGAACTGGAAGACACACTGGCGCTGAAAGCGAACGATGGTCTGGCCAGCACAGGCTTAATTCTAGGAAGCCGTGGATTCGTGCTCTCACGTGCTGAAGCGGAATCGTTGAAGAAAAGAGACAAACGAGCAGCTGCTTTGATTTCACCTCTCCGCAATGGCGAGGACCTCACAAGTTCCCCTCGCGACGCTTTCGTCATCGATACCGACGGTTGGAGCGAAGACGATTTACGCACGAAAGTGCCGACTGTATACCAGCATTTGGTTTCAACCGTGCGTCCGGATCGCGAGACGAACCGAGACCCCAAGCTGCGGAAAATTTGGTGGCTTTTTCGCCGGAGTAATGAGCAGATTCGCGGCGCGATTAAGGGCTTGGCACGTTACATCGCCACAGTTGAGACGACGAAGCACCGGGTCTTTCAGTTTCTCGATGCTAAAATCAAACCCGAACATGTCCTGATTGTCTCAGGCTTGGATGACTCTTTCCACTTGGGGGTGCTGAGCAGCAAACTTCATGGAATCTATGCAATAGCCGCAGGCGGCACACTCGAAGATCGTCCCCGCTACAACAAATCCCGCTGCTTCGATCCGTTCCCCTTCCCCGACTGCACCGAGAAGCAGAAGGAAAAGATTCGGAAGCTGGCGGAGGAGCTCGACGCCCACCGGAAGCGCGCCCAGCAAAAGCAGGGCTTCGGTCTGACTGACATTTACAACGTCCTCGAAAAAGTCCGCGCCGGCACCGCGCTGACGCCCAAGGACAAGACGATCCACGACGCCGCGCTCGTCTCCACGCTCAAGCAACTCCACGACGACCTCGATCAGGCCGTGGCCGACGCCTACGGCTGGAACTGGCCGCTGACCGACGCCGAGATTCTTGAAAAAGTCGTCGCCCTCAACGCCGCCCGCGCCGCCGAGGAAGCCAAAGGACACATCCGCTGGCTCCGCCCCGATTACCAGAAGCCTCGCTTCGCCGGAGAGAAACAGGCCGATCTAGGATTGGAAACGGCAGGAGCGGGTCCAACCCGCGATTCGGCTGGTGGAAAATCGCGGCGTAAAGCCGCTCCTACAAAGAAAATCTCGTGGCCGAGCAACCGGTTACCGCCGCCGATCTCGCGAAGCAATTCAGCCGCGCGAAAGACAGGGAAGTCGCCGAGATCCTTGAAACTCTCGCCGCCCTCGGTCGCGCCCACCAAAGCGACATCAAAGGCACCTACGTGCGATAGTCTGCCAGCATAGATTTAATAAAAAAGAGCATCCGGTGGTGCGGGAAAATGTCTGCCTGGTCCTGCTCCGGATTGGCCGCGAATTGCGGGAGCCGTTCGTGGCCGACCTGGCGGCACCCGTTGGCCAGATTCAGGCAACGGAAACGATCGGGCGGCCCGAGCCCGTTTCAAGTCTTTGCACTGTTGTCGCAGTTGATGTGGGCGCGCCGGCGCTGGGCGGTGTAATTGCGGATCTGGGCGTTGTAGTTCGGATTGAATTGCAAGCCGGGTTTTTTCTGCGCGTGCCGGGCCTCGAGATCCTCTTCCTCCGCCGCCGTGGCAATGAGCAGGAGCAACTCCGCTTTGTCCGGCAGACGCCGCTCCGGGAAACCGGTGTGCGTTTTCAGCCAGTTGATGGTTTTTTGCAGAGGTGTCTGTTCGGTGGCGCTCACCGGGGCATGTTGGAAGGACTCCGGCGGTAGAGTCAATCCATGCCATGCAGTCGTTTTGGCTCTCATGCAATCCGCGCAAACGAAAGCGGACGGTCCGCTAAAATTATCCGTGGCGGAGATTGCGGTGGAGGGTGGATAGTTCCACCGTCGTGGAGCTTCCATGCGACTTCTGGTGATTCTACCCTTCTTGTTGGTGCTGATGGCCGCGCAAGTTTCCGCTGCATTCACTCCGGTCCGTGTCTTCAGCGTGCGCGATTACGGTGCGGTCGGCGACGGCGTCGTCCTCGATACCTCCGCGATCAATCAGGCGATCGGCGCCGCGGCGGCCGCCGGCGGGGGCACGGTGCGTTTTCCCGCGGGCACTTACCTGAGTTTTTCAATCCGGTTGAAAAGCAATCTCACGCTTTCGCTTGAGCAAGGC
>JANYDX010000320.1 GCA_025363395.1 Verrucomicrobiota bacterium | reverse complement strand
ACGTCGTGGATCATCTCGGGCACGCCTTCCATGACGTCGGCGGTTTTGAGGATCGTGGTGCCATAGCTCATGAGCTCGGCCACGGATTTGCCGTCGCGGGCGCCTTCCATGATCTCATAGGTGATGATCGCGATGGACTCGGGATAATTCAGCTTGAGACCACGGGCTTGCCGGCGGCGGGCCAGGTCGGAAGCCGTAACGATCAGAAGTTTTTCGCGTTCGCGCGGAGTAAGGTGCATGGGATGAAGAATGCCGAATAACGAATGACAAATGGTCCAAGTTTCGCGCTCAGGCAATTCGTCATTTGGGTTTCGTCATTTAAACCTGCAAGTGCTTCTTCACTACTTCGTCGGTCAGAGTGGCGATCGGACCTGAAGTGGTGACCACTCCGCGATCCATGGCGTAGAACCGGTCGGCGACCTCGCGGCAAAAATCCACATATTGTTCGACCAGCAGGATGGCGAGTGCGCCCTCACGCTTCAGTTCGTCCACCGCACCCATGATCTGGGCAGCGTCCTGTCGGGACTGGGCGGTCGCCTCTTCCTCCGAGATATTGCTGATCTTGAGTTTTTTCAGCGTGTCGCCGATCTGATCGATGATCGATGGCTGGATGCCCTCGGTGGGTTCGTCGAGGATGAGGAGCTTCGGGTTGGTCAACAGCGCGCGGCCGATGGCGAGCTGCTGCTGCTGGCCGCCGGACAGCACGCCACCTTTGCGCGAAAGCATCTCTTTCAGCACCGGAAACAAAGTGTAAACGCGATCAAGCATGCGGCGCGCTTCGGCTCCTTTGCGGCCGTGCACCACCAGACCGACCTGAAGGTTCTCCTCGATCGTCATGTGCGGGAAAATATCGCGGCCCTGCGGCACATAGCCGATCCCCGCCCGGGCGCGTACATCAATCGGAAGCTGATCGATGCGCTGGCCATCAAAAATGATCGAGCCGACTCGTACGGGCAGCACGCCGATGATCGATTTGAGGGTCGTCGTCTTGCCCACGCCATTGCGGCCCATGAGCGCGACGACTTCGCCGGAATCAACCTCAAGGGTGACCCCGCGCAAAATGCGCGAGCCGCCGATGTCCGTCTCAACTGAGGAAAGCTGGAGGAGTGCGCTCATCGGGTGCCGTGTTTGCCGCGACCAAGATAGACCTCACGAACCTTGGGATCAGACTGCACTTCCTCGAACTTGCCCTCGCAGAGCACGTGGCCCTGATGGAGGACGGTGACGGGGTTGTCGCGAGCGATCTGTTTGACGAAAGTCATATCGTGTTCGATGACGATAATGCTGTGTTTGCCCGCGAGGCTGATGAGCAAATCGCCTGTACGATGGGTTTCCTCGTCTGACATTCCGGCAGCGGGTTCGTCCACCAGCAACACTTTGGAGTCTTGCGCCAGCAACATGCCGATCTCGAGCCATTGCTTCTCTCCGTGGGCCAGCAGGCCCGCCTTCCAGTCGCGCTTGCCGTCGAGGCGGATCAGCTTGAGCAGGTCGGCGATGCGGTCGCGGTCCGTCGAGGACTGGCGTTTAAACAGAGAAGCAAAAACCCCGCGCGGACCCTTGAGCGAAAGCACGAGATTGTCCCAGACTGTGTGCTCCACGTAGACACTTGGTGTCTGGAATTTGCGGCCAATGCCGAGGCGGTTGATCTCGTACTCATTAAGGTCGGTCAGGTCGTGGGAGTCTGGTTCGAAACCGAACTCGATCTTGCCCTTGTCCGGTTTGGCGCGGCCGGTGATGAGGTCGAAAAACGTGGATTTGCCGGCGCCATTCGGGCCGATGACGGTGCGCAATTCCCCCTCGAAAAGATAAAAATTCAGGTCAGAAATGGCCTTGAAGCCATCGTAGGTTTTCGAAACGTCCTCGACGGTCAGGATTGGATGGCTCATGCGCGGGCGACGGCCGGTTCGACGGGTTTGCCTTGGGATTTACGGAGGGCCTTGATTTTGCCCGGCAGACTGACCATGCCACCCGGCAGGAAAAGAACCACGAGGAGGAAAATCAAACCGAGGATGATCAGCCACGAGTCCGGGTACGCCTGCGTGGCCCAGCTGCGGAGGGCATTAATACTGATCGCGCCGATAATCGGACCGATAAGCGTCCCGCGTCCGCCGACCGCGACCCAGACCACGGCCTCGATTGATTTGTCCGGGGTCATCTGGTCGGGATTGATAATCCCCGCCTGCGGCACGAAAAGCGCACCGCCAACTGCGGCGATAAACGCGGCGACGACAAAGACGAACAGCTTGAAATTGGCGGTGGCGTAACCACTGAAGAGCACGCGGTTCTCACCATCCCGGATGGCCTGCCGCACGAGGCCGAACTTGGTGCCGTTCAGCCAGTGACAGAAAAGACAGACCGTGAGCAGCACCAAGGCGCTGGCGATGAACAAGCCGCGCATCGTGGCGGGCCCGGTGTCGTTGTCGACGAGCGAGTGTCCGAGGATGAGCTTGAAATCGGTAAACCCGTTGTTGCCGCCCATCGTGAAATCGTTCCGGAAAAACATAAGCGCGGCGCCATAGGTCAGCGCTTGGGTGAGGATGGAAAAGTACACGCCCTTGATGCGCGAACGAAACGCGAGAAAGCCAAACGCCAGCGCCAGCAAGCCGGGGATGACAAACACCATCAGCACGGAAAATCCGAAGGATTGGAACGGACGCCAGAAGGGCGGCAAAAATGTGTGACCGAGAAAGACCATGAAATCCGGCAGGCCGTTCGGATTTTGTCCCGACTTCGCATAGCTACCCAGCATTCCGATTTGCAGCATCAGATACATGCCGAACATATAGCCACCCAGACTGAAGAATAAAGCCTGCCCCAGACTGAGCAAACCCGTATAGCCCCAGAGCAAATCCACCGAGATGGCCAGCAGCGCGTAGCACAGGTATTTGCCCCAAAGCGTGATCGTGAAATCGCTCAGCAGCCCATGGGCGTTGAGCAGTGGGAAGATAACTGTCAGCAGCAGCAGCAGAACGCCAACCACGATGAACTCCAGGTGGCGGGAGCGAAAATAGGGTCGGTCGGTGGCAGGTAAACTCATGCGGTTTTGGTGCGGAGGGAAATTTTGATCAGTCCAGGCTGCGGCTACGGGCGGAGAAGAGTCCGGTGGGCCGCCATTGCAGGAACAGGATGATCGCGAGCAGCACGAGAATTTTTCCGAGCACGGGATTGAGGAGAATCTGCTGGAGCGACTGGTCAGTCAGGCCGATCCCGAGCGCGCTCACCACGGTGCCGAAAATACTGCCGACTCCGCCCACGACCACGGTCATGAAACTATCGACAATGTACTCCTGCCCCATCGACGGGCCCACGGTCCCGAGTTGGGTCACAAATACGCCCGCCAGCCCGGCCAGCCCGCTGCCCAGACCGAAGGTCAGCATGTTCACGCGCTCGGTGCGCACCCCCATGCAGGACGCCATCATCCGGTTTTGCATCACGCAACGGATGAGCAAACCCAGCGGCGTCTTCGTCAGTGCCAGCCAGACGCCGAAGACAATCACGACCGCAAAGCCGATCACAAAGACGCGGTTCCAGTCAAAGGTGACGTCAAAAACCGTCCAGTTACTGCTCAGGTAAACCGGGCTGTCGACGTTCACGTTGTTTGAGCCAAACGTGAGCTTGAACATCTGCTGCAAAATCAACGACACACCGAACGTTGCGAGAAGACTTTCCAGCGGACGGCGGTAAAGAAACCTGATGACACTTCGCTCGAGCGCGATGCCCACCAGCGCGGCACTGAGAAACCCGATGGGAATCGCCACCAGGAAATAAAGCTGGTAGGCCCAGCCCGTCAGATGCAGCCCGGGTAGGTGGATCGCGATCTTGATAAACGGCAGGGTGAAATTCATGCCGGCGCCAAAGACATTCTGGGTGATGTAGGTGGCGTACGCGCCGACCGTGATCATCTCGCCATGGGCCATGTTGATGACGCCCATTAGACCGAACGTAATCGCCAAGCCCAGCGCCACGACGAGCAAGACGCTGCCGGCGCTGAGTCCGCGAAAGAGCGTGCCAAAAAATTTCACCACTGACCGGTGATGATCAATCGCCAGGAGGGCCGAGTGCGCCGCCGCAGTGACCGCCGGCTTGTTGTCCTTCTCCGCCTTGGCCCGGAGGGCATTGATCAAGTCGTAGCTGGATGAATTGTGCAGTTCCTGCAGCACAACGAGCGCCTTGATCTTCACTCCGTCGTCAGGATCCGCCAAATGGATCAGGGCAATCGCCTCACGCAGCTCTTTCTTGATTTCGGTGTCCGTTTCAATCCCGGTGCGCGCCTCCAAGACAGGAAGTTTGTCGGCCTTCTGAGCAAAACCGATCGTCTGGACGGCCCGCAGGCGCTTGGCCGGAAGGGGCGAGCCTAGATCAAGCAGATCGACGACATTTTTCATGACGCGGCGGAGGCTCGCATCATGCTCGACCGCGGTGAGCTGTTTGGCAACCAGGCGCAGTGGCTGGCCGGAAGCATCCTTGAGGGGCTCTCCGCTATCGACGCGGACCGCCGCTTGCGTTCCGTCCGCATCCTTGTCTCCCGTCAGCTCCACGGGAATCTTGGCGCCGTTGGGCGCGGTGTAAATATAGAGGTTATCCTGCCGCCAAGCCGTGAAGATTTCGCGGATCGCCTCGTCGCCCTGCCCAATCAGCGAATTGATGATCGTGTGTTTCTGCGCGTCGTCGGACGTGAGGATCGCCCGGACGATAGTCGCCCGCGCGGTTTCCGGTGCCGCCATAGCACGCACGTCGGCGAGAAGGCCAACGCCAACGACGAGAGTGCAAAGGAGCAGGGGGCGAAATGATTTCCAAACCATGAGATTGCGGGGTAATTGACCAGCCGGATAAACCGTATCTAGCAGGGGGAGTGCCGATCCACTTCCGAGAAGCAAAGATCGGAACAATTCCTAAAAAAAGGGGCGGATCCCGGTGGAGCCGCCCCTTTCGCAAGTGAGCCGAGGCACCCGTTCAGAGCGGGTGAACGGCTAGGTTCATCATTCCTTGGGCTTGAACGTGCCCTTCAGGTGCGGCTCGCCGTAGACGTCGGGGAAGGTCTTCAGGATCTTGAACTGACCGTCCGCCTTGGACTCGCCGATGTAGACTGTCTTCGTCAAGTGCATGTTCGGCTGGGTCGTAACCTTGCCGCCGGGTCCGACAAAGGAAATACCGGATTTCCAGACAGCGCGAACCTTGTCCACATCGAAGCTGCCGGCTTTCTCGACGCAGGCCTTCCACAGGTAGACGCCATCGTAGCTGAGGACCATCGGGGAATCGACCACGCGGCCTTCTTTCACCACGCCGTCAGCTTTGGTGGTCTTGAGCCAGGCTTGGAAAGCCGCCAGAAACTTCGCGTTCTCGGGGCTGTCGATCGACTGAAAATAGGTCCAGCAACCGATCTGGCCGACCAGATCCTTGGCCGGCAAGCTGCGGAATTCGTCCTCGGCGATCGAGTATGAAACCACCGGGCAGGTGTCGGCGGTGAGACCGGCAGCCGCATATTCCTTGAAGAATGGCGGGTTGGTGTCGCCGTTGAGCGTGCTGATCACGCAGGCATCGCCGCTGGCGGCGAAATCTTTGATTTCGGCAATGATTTGCTGGTAATCCTTATGACCGAATGGCGTATATTTGCCGGCATTGGTGATCTTGCCGGAGCTGTCCTTAACGAAGCCCCCGCCAATGTTCGCCAAAGGCACACCCTTGCTCAGGAGATATTCGAGCAGCACGAGATTGGTCGTCTGCGGATAGACGTAGTCGGTGCCGATCAGGTAGAATTTCTTTTTCCCCTGCGCGATGAAGAAGTCCACGGCAGGGATGGCCTGCTGGTTGACCGCCTCTGCGGTGTAGCACACGTTCTGGCTCTCTTCCTCGCCTTCATACTGGACGGGATAGAAGAGCAGGCCGTTGTCTTTTTCGAAGACCGGGAGGGCGGACTTGCGGCTCACCGAGGTCCAGCAGCCGAACGTCACGGCCACCTTGTCAACTTCAAGCAGCTGCTTGGATTTTTCGGCGAAGGCCGGCCAGACCGAGCCGGGATCGACGATCACCGGGACAATTTTTTTGCCGAGCACGCCACCCTTGGCGTTGATCTCGTCAAAGGTGAACAGAAGGACGTCGCGCAGCGAAGTTTCGCTGATGGCCATCGTACCGGAGAGGTCGTGGAGCACGCCGACTTTAACCGTGTCGGCCGCACGAGCGGAACCGACCAAAGCGCTGAGAGCAATAACTCCGGCGCCGAGCAACTTGGAGAATTTCGTAATCATATTCTGGGAGGGTGTGGGAACTGCGCAAGCAGGACGGACACAATTGTGACCGGCCGGCTCACGAAAGAGGTGGGGATGAGCGGGGAAACAGCGCGGCCGAGGGGCGGCGCGAAGACGGGCGACCCGCTGCCAGGTCACCCGTCGTGGCTTTCAGTCCAGAGCCTGAATTAGAATTTGAAGAAAGCCTGCACGCCAAAGAAATTGGCCTTGTCGAGCGAAGCATCCTTATAGTCGTAATAGGAATACTCGGCGCGAACCGTCAGCTTGTCCGTCAGGGCAATGCCGGGGGCGATGGTGTATTTCATGAAGCTGGAACCATCGGTAACTTTCTCGCCGCTGATGCGGAAGG